>WTHG01000126.1 GCA_011523245.1 Verrucomicrobiales bacterium
GGTTAGGGCGATAGCCGGGCAGATCAATCTTGGTGGGCCACACCGGTTGGGCGGTTTGTTGTTGGATGTTTTTCGGGAAATCGATTACCACCGGGCCGGGGCGGCCGGTTTGGGCAATGTGAAAGGCTTCTTTTACCACGCGCGGGATATCGCGAATATCAGTAATGAGATAGCTGTGCTTCACGATCCCGAGGGTCATGCCATAGAAATCTGTTTCTTGGAATGCGCCCTTGCCGATCATCGCCTGTGGCACCTGGCCGGTAAGCGCGACAAGCGGCGTGCTGTCCATCCATGCATCGGCAATGCCGGTGACGAGGTTGGTGGCACCCGGGCCGCTGGTAGCCATACACACACCGGCCTTGCCGGTTGCGCGGGCATACCCCTCGGCGGCAAATGAACCTCCTTGTTCGTGCCGAGGCAGAATGGTGCGGATTTGCTTGGACTGCGTGAGAGCCTGGTGCAGTTCCATGCTGGCACCGCCTGGGTAGGCGAAGATCGTGTCCACGTTTTCACGCTCGAGCGCGGCTACAAGGATTTCGCAACCTTTCATGGGACGTCCGAGTTTGCGGCGGGTGGCGGTCTTGGGTTTGCTCTTGCTGCTTTTGCGGGTGGGTTTGCTCATGGTTCTTTGGGTTGGGCGGCTGGTGGAGCGGTCGGTTTGGTCTAAAGAAAAAGACCCACGACCGTTTCCAGCCGCGGGTCTTTGTCGAAAATCATCTAGCCTCGACAGGGCCCGGCGGCACGGGCAAGTACTACAGGTACTACCGTGACGCCAAGGTTTTGTACGGGCAAATTCAACATGTTATGCGGAGGTTGTAGCAGGAAACGCCGATCGGGTCAATGGCCATGGTTGCTGTTGTTATCACTCACATGAGCGGCAGCATTGGGATCGAGCTTCTTGATGAGTCCGACTTTTTCGGCTCCAAAGAGATATCCCGTGGCCAAGGTCAGTTGGACCAGCACCACGATGGCCCCGATTTTCACGTATTGCATGAAGGTGATGTTATGGCCTTCTTTCTTGAGAATCCCGATAGCCACCACGGTGGAGGCGCTGCCGATGGGAGTGAAATTACCGCCCAACCCGGCCCCGAATATCAGGCTCCACCAAAGGAGATGACCGTATTCAGCGAACCATGCAAGTTCGCCAATCTGGGACTGGAAATTGCTGAGCACCTTGGCCAACACGGCGGCCAGCGGAATGTTGTCGGTGAGTCCGCTGAAGAATGCGCTGCTCCACATCATGGCAATGGGGCCGGAAAAGGAACCGGAACTGAGCGGGGTTTCCAGCCATTCGCCGATCATGGCCAGGACGTCCGCTTTCCCCATTACGCCCAACAAGGCGAAGAGTCCGACGAAAAACAGAACCAGCGTCCATTCGACCTCGTTGAGGACGCCTTCCACATCAGTGGGATAAATTACCAGCATCACCGTGGCGCCAAGGATGGCGATTACTTCGAGTCCCATATCTTTGAGCACGGGAATGGAAGAGTGCAGCGCGAAGCCGAGGATGATGGTGCTCAGAACCATGGCGGAGAGATAAAAGAATTTGCGATCCTTGACCGTTTCCCATTCGTCGAAGTCATCGACCATTGTCTTAGCTTCGGCCTTGGAAGCCTCATCGGTAAGCGGTTTGATTTTAAACAGCCAGCGCACCAGATAAAGCGTCACCACAAAGGCGAGGATGCAGTACGGACCGGCGATGAGGAGAAACTGCGTGTAGCCAATGTTGGCGGCGGTGCCGACGATAATATTCGGGATGGACGAGATGAGCGTCAACAGGCCGCCGATATTGGTGTAAATACCTTCGGCCAATAGAAAAGGCATGGCGGAGAGCTTGAGTTTTTTGCAAGCGACAATGGTGAGCGAGCCCACAATGATCATCGCGGTGACGTTGTTCAGAAACGCGCTGAACACGACCGTGAGGCCGGAGAAACAGATCAACAGTTTAAACGGATCGCCCTTGGAGACTTTGAGAATTTTGACGCTGATCCACGCAAACAGGCCGCTGCGCGAGATGAGTTCCACGAAAATGGTGGACCCAATGATGATGCCGATGGTGCCCCAATCAACCATCTGAATATAGGTCGGCATGTAATGCCCATCATGCATTTCCCCGCCCTTAATGATCCCTTGCCAAGTGGCCAATAACAGGGCGATACCGGCGCCGAGCAGCACGAGGATGGCTTTATTGATCTTCTCCAAAGCCAGCATGCCAAGGGTGACGGCGAGCAGGATGCCGAACACATATTTTTGCTCAGTGCCCTTATGTAACAGAAAGGCACATAGGCCAGTAACCAGCATGACCATAATAGTGACATGCAGAGGATCATGGAGTTTCTTTTTTGCAGGCGCAGATTCAGTAGCTTCGCTCATGATTTCTCCTTACACAATCAACAGGGGGGTGGCACGTAACTCCACGGCGACGGAATAGGCCGTGGCGTTCATGGCGAGCTGATCCTCGTCGTGGCCCTGCAGCACCACTAGATCAACCTGATGATCCTCAATGGCATTACGGTATTCCTCCAGACGATGACCGTGCGTGACGTGCTTGACCACCTTGAGGTCCACGCCGGCTTCGCGCAGGGCGGTTTCGCAGGAATCAATGTAGGCCGAGGGTTCGCGCAGTAGCTGTTCTTGGATGGTTTCCCGGGCGACATCGGTGTCAATCTCCGGGATCTTGCTGATTACATCGAGATACCTTTCGAATACAGCGTCATCCTCCACGTGTGTGAGATGCAAAGTGCCGCCGATGGCGGTTAGGCAGGCGGCGTGATTCACCAGGGAATCTTCGCCGACCAAATGACTGTTGATAGCCATAACGCTGTCGGTATTTTTCAACGCGCGTTCTGGCACGCCTTCGCGATCGGGGTGCGGCAGGATGGCCACGGGCGGGGCGCTTTCCTGAATCAACACATCCAAATGCTCACCTAAACTGTACGGCCAGCGCCACGCTTCGCTGTGCAGGTGCCGGTAGGTCACGATCAAGCCCGGCTTGCGGGATTCCACGAGGTTGAGCAGTTCTTTGACTGTGGCAAATTCTCCGCCGTGCACGGTTTCCCATTTGCCCGTGACCGCCTCAAAAAATGTCCGAATGCTTCCAGCGTACTTCTCCGCAAATTCCGGATCGAGATCTGTCACCACCAGGGCGTTTTCCAGCTTAGGCGGCTGATGTTGAAACGCCGTTTGGGAGGCGGCGTTGAAGACGCTGGCAAATTGGTCCACCGTGCTCATAGATGTATAGAACTGAAGCAAGCCACTGGTAGGCAAGGTAAAACGATTCCAAAATGGAACCGGAATTATAGTCAGCTTCGCGGTTCTTGCTGGGTGAGGCAATGGAATGAGCCTAGGCCCCAGATAAGGTCAGTGGAATCCAGAGGCAGCACGCGGCGATTTGGGAAGCATTGTTGCAGGATAGCTTGCGCGTCGGCATCGCGCGATTGACCGAAGGCAGGCATTAGTACCGTGCGGTTGCCAATGTAAAAATTCGCATAACTGGCTGGCATACGTTCGCTCTGTTGCCACACTGGTTTCGGCATGGGCAGTTCAATCACGCGCAGTGGGCAATCTTCCTCGGTGCGCATGGCTTGTAGGCGCTGAAGATTCGCCTGTAAGGGCGGGTGGTTGGGGTCCTGTGGATTGGGCTCCACAGCGGTGACGACGGTCTGTGCATTCACAAAGCGCGCGAGATTATCCACATGCCCGTCGGTGTCGTCTCCGGCGATGCCGTCGCCGAGCCACAAGATATTCCGCACGCCGAGATAATCAGTCAGCCGTTGTTCGATAGCAGCGCGATCCAGTGCGGGGTTGCGGTTGGGGTTTAACAAACAACTCTCGGTGGTGATGAGCGTGCCTTGACCGTTGACCTCAATCGAACCGCCTTCGAGAATCATGTCCGGCGTAAAACAAGGCAGGCCGCGTTCGGAAGCAATGTGTTCGGGGACGGCGTTGTCCAAATCGTACGGTGGATATTTTTCACCCCACGCGTTGTAACCCCAGTTGAGCACGGCGCGCTGGGTGTCCTTTATAACAAACACCGGGCCGTGGTCTCGGCACCATGGCTCGTAGGCGGGGTGATGATAAAACTCCACCCGATCGTTTAGGGCATTGTGTTGCGTCAGTATCTTGCGTACCTCGGCTTCCATGTCGGCATCCCAAACATTGATAAAAACGCCTTCATCGTCTGCCAAGACGCGGACCATGGTGGCCAGAATGGGGGGGATGCGGTCGTAGTGGTCTGGAAAGCTGATGCCTTCGCGGCGGGGCCACGTGATCCAGGTGCCGGCATGCGGTTCCCACTCAGCCGGCAGGCGATAGCCGAGCTGGGCGGGAGTGCTCAGGGAAGATCCTCCTTCAACGCCGAAGTGAGTAAGGCGTACCATTGCT
>WTHG01000451.1 GCA_011523245.1 Verrucomicrobiales bacterium
CCCCACGCTGGCCGATTGCGTGGGCATTCCGGTGTCTAGTCAAAAACCGCTCGACGGCCGCAGCCTTAAACCTCTCCTGCTCGGACAGAAGGTTCAATGGCCCGATCGCACGATTATGAATTGCTGGAAAGGTAAGGTCAGCGCGCGTACGCAGCGATATCGCCTTGGGCATACGGGCCAACTCTTCGACATGGTGGCCGATCCAGGGCAACGCAAGGACATCAGCAAGGAGCAACCCACGGTGGCCGCGCAGTTGCGAGGTGAAGTGGAGCAATGGAAGAAGACTGTGCTCACTGAGTTGGGTGAGGACAACCGGCCCTTTGTGATCGCCCATGCGGATTACAAGTGGACGCAAATCCCCGCGCGCGATGGCACGGCTCACGGCGGTATCAAGCGTTCCAACAAGTTTCCCAACTGCTCCTACTTTTACAACTGGACTTCGTTGGATGACAAAATTACCTGGCCTGTGCAGGTCGGTGCCAGTGGTAAGTATGAAGTGACGATGCATTACGCCCTGCCCAAGGGCGATGAAGGTACGGCTGTGCAAATCTCCTATGACATGGGCAACTTCGCCAGCGCTACGACGGTGACGCTCAGTAAGGCGCATGATGTGCCGGTGCGCGGGCAGGAAAATGATCGCGTTAAGCGCATGGAATCTTATGTCAAAGATTTCAAGCCGATATCCATGGGCACGCTTAACCTCAAGCAAGGCAAGGGTGTCCTCACACTCAAGGCCCTCAAGATTCCGGGCAAAACCGCACTGGAGTTTCGGCTCCTAATGTTGAAGCGGGTGAAGTAGCATTCACCCCAAATAAATAGAACGCACGAAGGAAATATATTGAACAAACTCTGTGCCCTCTGTGTCTTTGTGGTAAGTAAATGAGAGCTGCAATTTACATCATCACCTTGCTGGTCACGCCGCTTTGGGCGGGGACGCCGGAGGCGATGGTGTTGTTGAAGGCGAATTGTTTCTCCTGCCACAATTCGGACAAGGAAAAGGGCGGGCTCGATCTCACCACGCGCGAGGCGATTCTGGCCGGTGGCGACAATGGCAAAGTGTTGCAACCCGGCAAGGCCGCGGCCAGTCGGCTGGTGCAAACCCTGCAGCCGGGCGCTGATCCGCACATGCCGCCCAAAGATCAACTGTCACCCCGTGCCATTGCTGCACTAGAAAACTGGGTGAACGATGGTGCGCCGTGGGATGCCGAGGCGCTCAAGGATCGGCCCAGCCCGAAGCGAGATCAGTTGGCTTCGCTGCCGCCGAGCTATGCGCCGTCGCTGGCCTTGGCCATGTCCGCCGATGGCAAGCGGTTGGCTGTGAGCCGGGCTAATCGCGTGGTGGTGCATGATCTTGAAAACAAAAACGCCGTGCTCGCCACGTTGGTTGGGCATCGCGATGCCGTTCAGGCGTTGGCGTGGAGTTCCGATGGCCAATGGCTGGCGTCTTCAGATTATCGTTCCGTACGGCTTTGGAATGCTCAGCTAAAACCGGCTGGCGAGATCACCGCCTTTGAGGGGCGTGTTACGGCTTTGGCGTTTGCGCCGGATAATCAATCACTCTACACCGCCGACAGTCAACCGGCGATACAGGGGGTCGTGCGTCAATGGTCTGTGGCTGAGCGAAAACTGCTGGCCGATTGGGTGGCCCATATGGATTCCATCTACGCCCTCGCCTTAAGTAAGGACGGCAAACAACTGGCCACAGCCGGCGGGGATGAGGTGGCCACGGTGTGGACCTTGGCCGACCGTAAGCCACGCGCCATTTTAGAGGGGCATCAAAGCGCTGTGTATGGTGTGGCATTTAAGAGCGATGGCGAACAATTGGCGACGGTGAGCGCGGATCATGAGCTGCTTGTGTGGGATTTGAAAACCAAGCTGAAGATGACCGAAGTGCGCGTGCATAAGGGCGGAGTGACGGGGCTCAGTTGGACGCCGGATGACAAAGCCATTGTCACCAGTTGCGAGGACGGGCTTGCAAGAATTTTCACGGAAATTCAAACGCACGACGGGGCTCAACGCTCCAGCACAGCCAAGGAACGCAAGTTGGCCGGCGGTACGGGACGCCTGCATGCAATTGCGGCCTCAACAGATGCGAAGCGGGTGGCTGCCGGGAATCATGCGGGTGAGGTGTTTGTCTGGGAAGACAATCGCTTGTCCGCCACGCTCAAACCGGAGACGGAAGTGCCGGCGCCCGAGGGTAAGGTGAGTTTTATCAAAGACGTACTGCCGATCCTAAGCAAAGCCGGCTGCAGCGCGGGCTCTTGCCATGCCAAGGAGGAAGGGCAGAACGGATTTAGCCTCTCAGTGTTCGCATACGACACGCGCAAGGACTGGCGTGAAATTACCGAGGACGCCTTTGGCCGACGTGTGTTTCCAGCCTACCCGGAAGAGAGTTTGATTTATCGGAAAGCCACGCTCGCCATGCCACACGAAGGCGGGCAGCGCATTGTACCGGGATCGTCTTCGGCCAAGATATTACTACAGTGGATTCAGGAAGGCATGGCCTATCAGCACGAGGGAGAGGCCACGCTGGAGCGCGTGAGGGTTGTGCCTGCGGCGGGGGTGTATCGCAAGGGCGCGCAGCAATCTTTGCGTGTGACCGCCCATTTTTCGGATGGGCAGCTGCGCGATGTTACCGCCTTGGCGGATTTTGTTTCGAATGATAATGGAATTGCGACGGTGACTGACGCCGGTCGTGTGTCTGTGGGCGGTATCACCGGTGAAGGCACGATCGTGGCGCGTTACATGGGGCAGGTGGCCATCTCGCGCGTGACGGTGCCGACGGAGAAGAAGATTGCCGCTGCCAAATACGCGGCATTGCCCGCGCATAATTTCATTGATGAACTGGCTTATGCGCAGTTCCAACGGCTTGGGTTCCTGCCGAGTGCGCTGTGTTCGGATGAGGAATTTATGCGCCGCGCCTCGCTGGACACCATCGGTCGCCTACCGACTCTGGAGGAGGTTCGCGCGTTTCTGGATGATCCGGAGAAGGATAAGCGCAAGAAACTGATCGAGCGATTGCTGGCCGATCCCGCATACGCCGATCATTGGGCGAATCAATGGGCTGACCTCGTGCGGCCCAATCCCGATCGCGCCGGGCTCAAGAGCGTGTATGTACTCGATCAATGGTTGCGGGAGGCGTTCCGCAAGAATCAGCCGATGGACGTCTTTGCCCGCGAAATGATCACCGCCACCGGCAGCACGCATCGGTTTGGCCCGACGGTGGTCTACCGCGACAAACGCACACCGGATGAAATGGCGAAAATTTTCAGCCAAATTTTTCTCGGCACCCGCTTGGAATGCGCGCGTTGCCATAATCATCCCAATGAAAAATGGACGCAGCGGGATTTCTATTCGTTGTCCGCCTACTTCGCGCAGGTGAAACGCAAAGGCTCCGGCGTATCGCCCCCAATCTCTGGCGGTACCGAGTGGTTTTACCATGGCGCCACCGGCAGCGTGACGCATCCGGTGACCGGCGAAAGCCTGCCACCGCAGCCGCCTGACGGGCCGCCGGCCAAGATGGCCGAAGGCGTCGATGCGCGTGATCGGTTGGTAGATTGGATGGCACAACCGGATAATCCATTCTTTGCCCGCGCACTGGTGAACCGTGTGTGGGGTGCGTATTTCGGCAAGGGACTGGTAGAGCCGGTGGACGACATGCGTGCTTCTAATCCACCAGTGAACGCTGCGTTGCTCGATGCCCTGGCAAAACATTTCGTACAGCTCAAGTATGATCAGAAGGCGCTCATTCGCACGATTCTGGAAAGCCGCTTGTACCAGCTTAGCTCCGAAGCCAATGCCACCAACGCGGCAGACACGCGCAATTTTTCGCGCAGCTATCGGCGACGTTTGCGGGCGGAAGTGTTGCTGGATGCAGTGGGCGATGTGACCGGCGTGCCCACCAGCTTTAGTGCCACGTGGGACGGTGCGCGCGCGCTGGAGACATGGAATTTCAAGATTGGCTCGGAGTTTCTGGACGCCTTTGGCCGGCCGAATTCCAGCAGTGATCCGCCTTGTGAGCGCAACACTAAAGGCACTGTAGTGCAGGCTCTGCACATGATGCATTCGGAAATACTGCACACCAAGATCACACATGCTGACGGTCGCGCGGCCAAACTGGCGGCCGGTGACCACACGCCGGCGGAGATTGCCGAGGAAGTGTTTCTCGTGGCCCTGAACCGTCGTCCTACGGCCAATGAAACTAAGGAGATTACGGCCTATTTCGAGAATAAAAAAGACGATCGTGCCGGTGCAGTGCAGGATTTGCTCTGGGCCGTTCTTAACACGGCGGAGTTTCTCTTTAACCACTAGACCACGGTAAGGACGAGTC
>WTHG01000094.1 GCA_011523245.1 Verrucomicrobiales bacterium
GAGCGTGAATTTGCCATTGGCGATGCGATTACATACGCGGCCGGTGGTGCAACCGAAATACTGATTACCGTCGCCCTCGTAGCCGGCCACGGTGTCGAAACCGTTGATCACATCCACCAAGTTGCCATCTTGATCTGGCAGGTGCAGTTCCACGAGCGTGGCACCGTAGGTGGCCACCTTGGCGATCAGGCCGTTCTTGTTAGTGAGCGTGTAAATCTCTGTCACTTCACCGGCTTTGGTTTTACCGAAATCCACTTTGGCGATGGTATTTGATTCACCGGTTTCGGGATCCGTCTGGCCAGCATAGTCATCATTGGCGGGGACACAGGCATTCATGATCAGGATTGAAGCCGCTGCGGCGGCCGTTTTAAACAGAGTCGGGAACGGGGTCTGCATGGCGGAATTGATGCACACACCCGCGTGCGAGTCAATCCCCGCCCTAAGGATGGGTCACTGCAATGACGCAGTGGTCTGGATCGAGATATTTCTGGGCGGCTGCCTGGATTGATTCCAGTGAAACTTCTTCAATACGGGTTTCATCCTCATCACTGGAATCAAAGCCCAATCCATATAGCTCATCCAAGCCGGCCGTCATGGCCAGTCCGCCGAGGTCTTGACGTCCGATCTTGCGTGCGCCGATCACCTTGTTCTTGGCCCGGCGCAATTCCTCGGCATCCAATCCATCTTTTGCCAGTTTCATGGCTTCGGCTATCAACTCCTCCTCCACTTGCGCCAGTTGGTCCGGTGAAGTGCCCGCGTAAAAGGAGAAGAATCCCGGGGTCATGCCCGGCTGGCTTTGCGCTCCGACATAGTAAGCCAACCCCAACTCCTCACGAATGCGCATGAAGAGGCGGCTGCCCAAATCGCTGCAAGCTTCCCCGAGCAATTCAAGGGCGTAACGGTCTTCATCAAAAAACGTGCACCCGTGAAAGCCAAGGACCGCCACCGCCTGCTCTTTATCCTTTTGATCCGCTTCTCGTCGTTTACCTTGACTACCGGCCATCAGCTGCGGCACCTGATAGTCGCCGCCTCGATTCCACAGACCGAAGGCCGTTTCCAGTTCAGCCCGCACTTGAGCTGAATCCATGTCCCCAAACACCGCGATCACCGCATTATTGGGAACTACCAATTGAGCGTGAAATGCCCGCAGATCATCCGCGGATAAAGCCTGCACCGATTCCTGTGTTCCGAGACTATTCAACCCATATCCGTGCGCGCCAAATAAATTTTTGCGCATTAAACTAAAGGTCTTTTGGAGGAGCTTGTCGTCCTGCGCGCGAATGCCCGCCAGTTGCACTTCGCGCTGCCGCTCCACGGCTTCGGCGGGAAAGGAGGGATTCAATATAACATCGGCCAGTAATTCCACTCCCAAAGCCGCATCCTCGCTCATGACCTCGGCCGAAACACCAAAAGAATTATTACCGCCGTAGGCATCAATCCCGCCGCCCACATTTTCAATCTGTTCAGCAATCTGCTGGCCGGTGCGCTGGGCCGTGCCCTTGACGAGCAGCTTGGCCATCAATTGAGTGATGCCGCTGTTCCCCATTTTCTCGGCCAATACCCCACCCTGAAACATACCGCGTAATTGCACAAACGGCAGGCGATGATCTTCCTTGAGTAGCAGGGTTAGCCCATTGGGAAATTCCACCTTTTGAATGGGCGCCGTTTCGTGTTGCAGATGTGCGCCATTTACAGGTGGCACGCCGCCTTCAGGCAACAACGCGTACAAAGTGCGGTTAGACGGTTGAAGGTAAGTATTAGCCACACGCTGAATGTCAGCTGGCTGCACGGATTTCACATCATTCAAATAACGATCTGAGAAATCGAGATCATTGACCGAGATCCAACAATCGCCGAGATTCTGCGCCTGCCCTTCCATAGTCTTTCGGGTGCCCAGCGTGCCGGAGATGAATTGCTTCACCACCTTATCCAGCTCCTCCGTTTCCACGGCTTTGTCCTTCAGCTCTTCCACTTCCGCCAACAGCGCCTCGCAAGCGGGCTCAAATTTATTGTCATTCACCACCGCGCTTAGCCCAAATAAACCGCTTTCGGTCGGGGTATAGGTCCACGCATCAGCACTGTTCACCAATCCTTTTCCTTCGCGAACCCGCTGATAAAGGCGACTGCTGCGGCCGCTGCCCAACAACGTGGCGAGTACATCCAAGGCCGGTAAATCCGGATGCCGCACATCGGGCACGTGCCAGGAATAATGCAAATGACCTAACTGAATCGGCGCCTCTTCCAACACTTCCCGAGGTGCGGTTTGGCGAGGCTCCGGGGAAATCAATAGCGGCGGTGCCGGCTTGGCTTTATTGGACGCAAAGGCCTCGGCGACTTGGGCCACGACGTCGTCGGCATTGATGTCGCCCACGATCACGTAAAAGACGTTAGCGGGAATGTAGCGAGACCGGTAATAGCCCACGATGTCGTCCCGGCGAAGTTCGTTGAAGATGTCCGGATACCCGATCACCGTGTGACGGTACGGGCTGGTGGTGTAGGCAGTCTCAAAAAGACGCCGACTGGCACGGCGACCGGGGTCATCCTGGCCCATATCGATCTCACGCCGGATGACATCCAGTTCCTTTTCCAGTTCTGCCTCGGGCAAGGTGGCGTGCTGCATGATGTCGCACAAAATATCAATAGCCACGCGCGCGCCGGTGTTGGGGACATCAATATAGTACACCGTGCGGTCAAACGAGGTGTAGGCGTTCATGTAGCCGCCGGACTCCTGCACTTCCTGATCAATCCGCCCCACTCCACGTGATTCGGTCCCTTTGAAGAGCATGTGCTCCAAGATGTGCGACAGGCCGGCACCGAGCCAATCACCTTCGTGGATGCTGCCGGTCTTGGCCCAGGCTTGGGCGGACACCACGGGCGCGCTATGATCTTCGCGCACGATCACGGTGAGACCGTTATCCAGAGTCACCAAACGGGTATCTCCGGCGGCGTTTAGACGGGCAACAGGATTGGGCGATCCATCGGGCATGGGCGCGGAGCGTAGCGCGGGAAAAGGTGCGCGGCGAGATTATTGCTTATCTGAAGCTTCCGGTTCCGAGGGCTGGCCGGAGCGGCCGGAATCCGAATCGCTCAAAGGCGAGATATTGCGCTGGGCAGATTCCGGCGAGGGGGGCGTAGTTTCGGGCGGCAGGAAGGGTTTGCGAAAGGCATCCTCGAAATCGTACCCGCCTGAGAAATCATCGCGCGTATCCTCGTCGGTCTTGGCTAGCAACTCGTGTTCCACCATGTTGAAAACGATCTCCCCAAAATCCTCACAACGTCGTATGCCCCATTCACTGAGCACCATCATGGCCATCGGGCCGTATTCCTCAAGCGCATGCGAGCGCATCCCCCCCAGCAATTCTTGGCCGCTGATATGGCGTACAGCGCCTTCTTCTCGCTTGGAAATGGATTGCTGAGTGTAATCGAGTCCTTCTCGGACAAAATGATACGCATCACGATGGTACCGGGTATCCTCCGCGATAATCCCGTCCAGCACTTCGTCGTAACTTTTTCTGTGTATCATTCCTGCTCAACCGGCGTGGAACCGGTCATCGGCAACGTCGAGACGCGCCATTGTTTCACTATAAATCCCGTGACCAGCAAGGCCACCACCACAATGAGCACTTTTTGCTCCTGCGGCGTGAGAATCGGCATGGGGACAATCTACCAGACCCGTCACTTGGCTGCAATATTCACCAATCTATTCGGCACGACGATGACTTTCTTGATCTCTTTTCCAGAGATAAATTGCTGCACTTTCTCGCATTCGAGGGCCAGTCGCTCGATTTCCTCGCGCGGTGTGTCGGGCGCGATCACGATATGTCCCCGTAGTTTGCCGTTAACCTGTACGGGAAATTCGATGGTATCCTCCACCAAATAGGCATCGTCATATGCCGGCCAAGGTTGATAAGCCAATGTCCCGCCGTGCACGGCACCAAGGCGGGCAGCCAAATCTTCGGCCAAATGCGGCGCGAAGGGGTTTAGCAAATTAAGGAACGTACCCAATACCGCGCGCGGACGCGTATCCCACTTGGAGGCTTCATTGCTGAAGACCATGAGCGCGGAGATCGCCGTGTTAAAGCGCATGCCTTCGAGATCCTCAGTCACCTTTTTGATACATGCGTGCAGCACCTTCAATTGTTCTTCAGTCGGTTCGGCATCGGAAATGGCCGCGTGTAGTTTCAATTCCGTCAAACCAGCCTCAGCGGTATCCGGCGCGGCGGTGACTGCTTGTTCGTAATCTTTGTAGCTGCTGTCATCAATGAACAACCGCCACACTCGGCCAAGGAATCGGTAAACCCCCTCAACACCTTGCGTGC
>WTHG01000345.1 GCA_011523245.1 Verrucomicrobiales bacterium
ATAATCATCCCCCTTACCCTCGGCCGTAGCCTCAAACCCACGTGTCCGGAACACCTCCAACGGGGTCTGGTTTTCCTCGGGCTCCGCAGCCTCCGGTTGTGTTTCGGTTAATAAAGGATTGGTGGCTGTTGGGGTCGGGGGCTGCGGCCGCACAAGTGGCTGCACCACCCGCTCAGGTGATGGCGGCGGAGTCACCTCCACTAACGGTTGTGTGGGGGAAGTCGGTGACACATCACGCACCGAAGGCACACGCGGCTCCACACTGCGATTAATGGAGGGTGCCAAACGGTTGCTCGCGCGCGGTGGTTGGCTGGCAGAAGTCATTTGAATTGGTCGCGCGGTAAGGTCACGTTCTTCCGGTCGTTCAGCATAAGCCCGTGGCCGTGAACGCAGCCCTTGCATTCCCACCGGACGCGACATCATGGCTGATGAATCGGCTTGTGCCATGATTTGATTAGAAAGATTGGGAGTCGAGCTCCCCAATCGCGTACGCGAAGGTGTCGTGGGCGCTGCCGGTGAAGGAGGCGTGTAGGAAGCTGTGCCGGTCACGCTGTTCCGAACCGATGGCGAGGAGGCCCGCAAAGCCGTATACGTCGGCCGACTGGGGCCAGCCACCCCCGTGCCCGTCACCATTGTCCGCGCACTCACCGCCTGAGCCGTGTAGCGACCTTGCCCTGCACCTCCAGAGGGACCAGTTCGGGCCGGTCCACTAGCGCCGCTCGAAGCCTGCGAATTACCCATTGAAACTCCCGCCATGTTGCGGCCGGCAACCGCCCGCGCGCCGGTGCTCATCATACCTGCGCCCAATGAACCCCGGCCATGCACCGTGGGAGAAAATGAAGTACCCTGCGCCCCACTCGTGCCCGCTACCGCGCCGGACGCATGGTTACCCTGTGCCGAGCTTCCTGATTGTCCGCTGCCTCCAGAAGGCGCGTTGCGGGACGTCCCCTGCGAACCATCAGCCGCCTGCGCCATAGAACCAGTGGAAGCACCCGTCATGCTCCGCCCCGCCTCAGCCCTTGCACTGCTGCTTTGCACACCAGAAACCGAAGCACTCGCACCGGAACCAGTCGGCGAAAATGAACTACCATTGCCCGAACCGCTCGTCCCTGCCACCGAAGCCGAACTGCTCGAACCTTGAGCCGAACTGCCGGTTTGGCCTGAACTACTGCCCGTTGGACTGTTCCGGGCCGAGCCCTGCGAACCATTCGCCGCCTGCGCCATGGAACCAGTGGAGGCACCGGACATACTCCGCCCCCCCTCAGCCCGCGCACCGCTGCTTTGCACTCCGGAAACCGAAGCACTCGTAATGGAGCCGGTTGGTGAAAATGAACTGCCATTGTTCGAGCCGCTGGTCCCGGCCACGGCCGCTGCACGGCTCGATCCCTGTGCCGAACCACTGCCTGACTGGGATGAAGTGGTCCCGTTAGGGCTGTTCCTGGCTGACCCCCGCGCCCCCACTGCCGCCTGTGCCAGCGATTGCGAGGACGCTCCGGACAACGCCCCACTGGATACGGCCTGGGCGCTAGCGCTTTGCACGCCTGTTGTCGCAGCCCGACTGCCGGAGGCCGAAGGCGCCAGTGAAGCACTGGAACCGCTCGTCCCGGATACCGCGGAAGCCGAACTCGTGGCCGAAGCCGAACTACCTTGAGCTGCGGAACTGGAGGTTGGTCCATTGCTACGCGAAGCACTGCTCGTTCCGGAGGCCGCCTGCGCCATGGATTGCGAAGCCGCTGAGGCCATGGATTGGCCACTGACAGCCTGCGCACTATTGCTTTGCACTCCCGCGGTAGAGGCTTGAGCACTGGAAGCTGAGGGAGCAAAAGCTGAGACACTGCTGGCCGCTGATGTCGACGCACTCTGGGAAGAAGCCGTGCTTTGAACCGAAGTTGCCGATTGAGAGGCCGCCGCGGACTGCGGGGTGCTGCGAGCCGAGTTGCGGCCGGAGGCTGCCTGTGAAGCGGATTGCGAGGTAGCCTGCGCCAGAGTTTGGCTGGCTTGCGCCTGAGCGCCGGAGGCCTGCACGGATGCCGTCGCGGCTTGCGAAGCGGAGGCGGGTGAGAGTGAGCCGGTGTTGCCCGCAGCTTGCACGGCCGCCGAGGGATTCGTATTGCTGGTGGCCGAGGCGGACTGGGCATTGGCGGTCTGCGGAGTACTGCGTACGGCACTACTGTTGGCCGCTGACGCAGCATTTGGCTGTGCGTTGGCCGCGCTCATGCTTTGGCTGGAGACCGCCTGCGCACCGCTGGTTTGCACCGAAGCATTGGCTTGGGCCGCCGAGGGGGAAAGGCTGGCGCTGCCTCCGGCGGCACTGGGTGCCGAGGCGGCGGCTTGGGCGTTCGCTGAAGACGTCGCCGCGGCCTGGGGATTGCTTCGAGCAGAATTGCGACCGGAAGCCGATTGCGCATGGGGCTGCGCGGTGGCTTGGCTCATGGTCTGGCTGGTCTCGGATCGGGCTTGTCCGGCCATAACGCTCGCGTTGGCCTGAGAGGCGCTGGGGGCAAAGGAGGCGCTACTGGCTGCCCCGGCTGAGCTGGGAGCCGCCGAGGAAGCGGCACTGCCAGAAGCGGACTGAGAAGCGGAGGCGGCGTTTTGGGGATCGCTGCGCTGGGCGTTTCGGTTTGCAGCGGATTGCGCCATGGAGGAGCTGGAGGCGGCGGCCGCCATGGGCGTGTCGAGAATGTTGTTGCGGATGTCGTTACTCATCTCCTGTACGGCGGATTCTTCGCCGTCGAGCGAGATGGTCATTTGCTGTTCGCTCCGTATGCCTTTGCGGGTACTGACGACTACCCAGTTTTTTTCATAGATGTACCACAGGGTACAAAGGGTCATGAGGAAGAGTACGAAGAAGCCAAAGAAGATGTGGCGCCGCTGGATACCAAAGCGGTCGGCCACGGATTCGAACCCCCATTCAATGAGTTCGAACATTCCTCTGAGCCGAATTTTCACGGTTAGTTTAGGGGACGAGTGTCGTAGGCAATACTAGCTTTGCTGAAGCCGACGCGCCGGGCGATATCCAACGCGGAGGCGATTTGACCGTGAAAGGCTTTGGAATCCCCACGCAAGACCAGTTTCTGGTCGGGTTTTTCTTCAAATCGCACTTTCAGTTTGAATTCCAAATCGTTCAAATTGACCACATCTCCGCCAACGCTGTATGAGCCGTCCTGCAAAACGTTGATGTAAATGGGGCGGTCTTTATTCACCAACGAGGAACCGCCCTGCTTGGGTAGACGGATTTCCTCTTCTTTTTCCTTCTCCTCAAAGGTGGTGGTGACCAGAAAAAAGATGATTAGGGTAAACAGAATATCAATCAACGGGGCGACATCGATACCCGTTTCCTGTTCGTCCTGCGCCTGAATAATCTTCACGGGGTGTTTTCCTCCAGTTCCACCTCGTCCTGTTCGGATGGTTTGGATGCCATGCCGCCTCCTTCCACTGGAAAGAAGGTTCCCAAGAATCGGCGAGCTTGTCGATTTAAATTCTCTCCGATTTCGTCAGTTTTACGGTTCAACCAGAGATAGAGAAAGAGGAAGGGTATCGCGATGGTCAGGCCCGATGCGGTGGTCACCAAGGCCTCGTAGATGCCCTCGGATAGAAACTTCACTTTGTCATCGCCGGCGGTGCCCATGCTTTGGAACGAGGCGATCATACCGTAGACCGTCCCGAGCAGGCCGAGTAAGGGCGCAACCATCACGACTCCCTGCAGGGGCTTGATACCGCGCTTGAGCCGGCCGAGTTGCAGGGCTCCTTCCTCTTCCAACGCTTCGGTCATGCCTTCCTTGCCACTATAGATGCGGTTCAAGGCGGCCTCGGCCATCTTAGGAAACGCCGCCTGCTCGCGCCGGGTGATTTCGTTCTGCACAACCATGGGCATTTCCTCATAGGCCAATTCGTGTGGGTTCAATTTCTCTAATAACTCGTTGTCCTTCGATTTGTCATTAGTAAACAAAATCACATACACCTGCGCCCCGGCACAGTAGAACCCGTACAACATCAAGATCCCCAATGGCACCATCATGAGCCCGCCGCTACGGACCAGCTGCCACATGGTTTTGCGTTCTTCGGTGACAACGTCTGGCACGTCCTCCACGATGGTGGAATCAACGGTGGTCCCGGTGGCGTTATTGGTCTGCGCGACCACCGTCGGAGCCAACCATCCAAGCGTGGCAATGAAAGCCAACAGAAGCAGGGTGTGTTTCATGTATCGCATAATTGGGAGGGCTTAGTTCAGCCGGTTGAGTTCTTCCTTGGCTGCCCGGGCAGAAGACGTTTCAGGGTACTTTTCAATGAGCTTGTTGAAAACTGTCTTAGCTTCATTG
>WTHG01000059.1:0-1761 GCA_011523245.1 Verrucomicrobiales bacterium
ATATACAGCTCGGCCTTCAACGTGAATGTTCAGCCCAACGACGGAACTCAAGCGGCGAATGAATTGGTGGTGTTGGGTGGGTTGCCGCAGCCTGCGGCAGCCTTCAATATCAATGGTAAAATTTGGAACCGCGATGCGGATACAGGCGAAGACCTGAACTTTGTGGGGACGGGCCTCAAGGCCATTGAACGCATCTATATTGAAAATGCCAACGGAACCGCCCTGGGAACTCAACCCTTGATCACCCTTGATCCAAAAGGCACGCCGGGTGTGACCGTGACTGATTCATTAATTCAAATTGATACCAGTGTGGCGCAGTTTGCTGATGCCAATTATTCGGATGCATTGGCGAAGACACAGTTTATGAGATTCCGTTTGGAAAGTGCGCGAAACAGTGTCAATACCGGCGGCGGTGTGACCGAACGTTTCCTGGTTGGCCGACCACCCAAGGTGTCCAGTCTCGCCTTGTCCGGCGGTGGAAATCATTGGCGGCGTGATGACGGAAATGCCACGTTAACAGGTACCGGTTTGAAGTTAGTCGATAGTGTTGAAGTGGTGGATAAAAACGGGCTAACCATTCTGGCGAATACCGGTGTCTTATTGCCTAATGCAAATGTGACCACTACTGGTGATACTTCACTGGAAATCAATGGGACGGCATTTTCCATCACACCCGGTTATTTGGACACGGTGACGGCACTAAACCGACGCGTACGGGTGACCACGCCTTGGGGTACGGTGTTGTCCGATGATAATGCGTCGGGTGCTTTTACTATGAGTGCGACCCCGACCTTCCCGACGACTACGGCACTCACCTTTGCCGGCAATGGCAGTGGGTTCAATGGGGTTGATACTTACGACATTAATGCCACCACTGGAACTGCCCCGGATAATCTCCTGCCATTGGTGATCAATGGCCAAAACTTTCTCGGAGTGAAAACTATTCGGTTTGAAGATAACGGATCAAACACTTACTACACGGTAAATGTGAATCCTGCTTCTCCGCCGTCGGGGTTCACCTTTAGTGCGGATGGAACGCAGATCATTATTTCAGGCAAGGTGATTTACGATAACAATGCCTCTTGGGCACAGGATGGAAACAACAGCGGCTTAGGAGAGCGTCGTATCAAGTTGACGTCCGTTGCGGATCAAAATGCGACAACCTCGTCGATTAAAACAGATCCGACTTGGAACGATAATAATTAAGGAACCGGGTGGAGAGAAAGCGGGGCGGCCTTTAGGCCGCCTCGTTTTTTTACAAAAGGTCAGTTAAGGAATTTGGGTGCAGATCAGAGGCAACCCAGTCTGGTTGATGGGCTTGAAGGTCGGCAATCGATCGGTTGCCAGTCGCTACTGCCAGAACTTTGGCGCCGATGGCGCGCGCGCATTCGATATCGCGTTCGGTGTCGCCAATAACGAGAATCTCGGCTGGATCAACGGTTGGCAAATTATCGTTGGCCCATGCTAATGCATCACGTGCGATATCGTTGCGATTGGGGTGATCGTCGCCAAAAATTCCCATTCCGAATTCCTGCCATATTCCATAGTGCTCCAGCTTCAATTCCGCACCGCGGGGATGGTTGCCGGTGAGTAACCCGATCACGGGCGGTTCTGGGAGTGTTCGTAGGTGGGCGATCAATTCCCGTGTCCCGGGTAGTGGATCATGTTGATCGGCGGGCAGAAAGTCAGTGAGGCGGCTCAAGTAGGCTTCAAAGAAGCGATCGACGTTTTGTTGGGTGCATTCGATTTGGTTTTGCTCGA
>WTHG01000059.1:1861-4315 GCA_011523245.1 Verrucomicrobiales bacterium
GCTTCAAAGAAGCGATCGACGTTTTGTTGGGTGCATTCGATTTGGTTTTGCTCGAATACTTCCTCCACCAGCCCGCGGTCGGTCCGGCCGGCAAAGGATAGGGTCTCAGTGGCTTGGGGCAGGCTGAATACCTCATCAAACGTGGCCGCAAAGGCCCGTACGCCCGCACCGTGGGTGCGGATGAGAGTGCCGTCGATATCAAATAGAACGAGCCTGAACATGGGCGGAGGAACATCCCACCGGGTTGGAGGGTGGTCAACCTCCGATGGTGAACAACGTGTGTAGGGCGCCAGCTTGACGGTCCTCCGGTGGCTCGGTACGGTCTTCTAAATGGCAAGAGGTATTGTCTGTATCATTGGTATGCTGGTGTTGAGCTTGGGTTGTCAGTCGAACAACTCTGGGCAGACGTCTGGAAAATCGAACGATGGCAAGCGGGTGTTTGGGCGGAAGGCTTCCCAGAAGAATGAGGACTCGGAGTACGGTCTGAAATACTACGAGGGCATTGGCTGGCGCTACATCAAGCCGGGTCTTGATATAGAGGTTTTGACCTACACCAACACGCAGTTGCTTGAGTACGTACGCAAAGCGATCGCTGAGGAACGCTTCAATGATGCGATGTTTGGAGCGCGTTATTTCATCCAGCGCACGCCAGGCGCGGATGATGTGCCGGAGATGCGCCGTGTGGTGGCCGAAGTGTACGAGAGCCGCGGGTTGGAAGAGTACGCTTTTAAGGAATATCAAAAGCTGCTGGATGCGCATCCCGGATACGATAAGAGCGATGAGGTGAGCGCGCGCATGTATGAGATCGCCACGCTCTTCCTAAACGGTAAACGTTTTCGCTGGAAGATTCCCTATCAGGATACCGTCTACATTCCGCTGTTTCCCTCCATGAGCAAAACCTCCAAGCTCTACACGCAGATTGTGACCAATGCGCCGTTTGGCCTGCATGCCGCCGAGTCACAGTACGGCATTGGGCAGGCGCATGAAAGGGCACTGCAGGGTTTCTGGGGGTTCTTCGCCAACGCCTCGGAATACGACAAGGCGACCCGAGCATATCAGTTGTTGGCCGACCGATATAGCCCACGGGCGGGCGATGCCCCTCGAGAGAATCAAGAGAAGCTGGATGAGATGGTCGCCCAAGCCCGGTTTCGCACGGCGGAATTATTCGAGGCCCAAGCCAACGAAGGTATTTACGATCAAAGTATGGCGGAACGCTCCATCGAAGCTTTTGGAGATTTCGTGGAGTTTTATAAGGCCGACGCCGAGCGTGAGGAAAAAGTGACCGAAGCCAAGGCGCACATGAACGCCATGCGTCTGGAGCGTGCCCGCGGGTTAAAGGCGATTGCCCGATTTTACGAAAAGAAACGGCAATGGGTGGCCGCGCACACCTACTACGGCCAGATTAATCAGGCGCTCATCATTGATGTGCTCAACGATCCCGAGCACGAAGCTGAAGCCAAGGAGTTGCAGTCCTTTGCCAACAAAAGACTTAGCGAAGAACTCTTTCAATGGCGGGTGCGCGATGCGCTCGAGCAGTACGCCGAAGCGCAAAAGGCTGAAAAGAAAAACCGGCCCTACACCGCACAGCGGGAATATCGTAAGGTGAAGTTGAATCTCGAAATCCTGCCGGCCGATTTGGAACGTGCGGCGACTGCGACGGAGGTTGATTTGGTGCGATTGCAGGAAATACAATCCGCGGTCACCGCCGATTTGGAAAGGATTCAGCAACTGCTCGATGAACGCGAGTTAGCCCGCCCCAATGAAGATTAGGAGCCCGTATTTGATGAAAGCCTTTGGACTTATTTTAGTTATTCTGAGCCTCGGGATATGGACCGGCTGCGTCGGTTATGTGGCCGGCCCTACTAACGGCCTGCCGGCGGGTGCGCAATCGGTGCGTGTGGAATTCTTCAAGAACGAAACGTTGGAACCGCGCTTGGTGGTGGCCGTGAACCGTGCCCTTAAACGAAATCTCCAACAGGACGGTACCTACACATTGGAGACTCGAGGCAATGCAGATCTGGTGGTCACTGGTGAGTTGACGGAGTTTCTCCGGAACGGCGTGAGCTATACACCCGGTGATTCATTGACAGTCAAGGATTACAGCATGTCACTCACGGCTCACATCAAGGTCACTCGCCCAGGTACCGGCGAGGTGGTGTACGAAGGCGAAATCACCGGGAACAGCACGGTGCGCGTGGGGAACGATCTTACTGCCGGTCAGCGACAGGCAGTGCCGATAATTGCCGATCATTTGGCGCGTCAGGCTACTTCCTTCATCGTGGATGGCAAATGGCCTGAAGCCGCTGCGGCCGCGCCATAAAATAGTTGCCCCCACCTTGGCGTTGGCGGACACTCAGGCCCATGAAAGCTGCATCCGCCACATTCCTTTCACTTGTTTTTCTCCAAACCACTTTCGCCAGCGATTGGTCACAATGGCGAGGCGCACATCGGGAT
>WTHG01000150.1 GCA_011523245.1 Verrucomicrobiales bacterium
ACATGGAATTCACTCAGTTTCATCCTACCTGCCTATATCATCCCAAGGCCAAATCTTACCTTGTCAGTGAGGCCTTGCGCGGGGAGGGCGCGGTGTTGAAGGATTTGACCGGGCGCGAGTTTATGGATGAGGCACATCCGATGGCCAGTCTAGCGCCTCGCGACATTGTGGCACGAGCGATTGACAGTGAGATGAAACGCACTGGTTCTGACCACATGCTGCTGGATATTACTCACAAACCAGCCCCGTTCATCATTGATCGTTTCCCTAACATCTATCGCAAGTGCCTTGAGTTCGGCATCGATATCACCAAGCAACCCATCCCGGTCGTACCTGCAGCGCATTATCAATGCGGAGGCGTGCAAACCGATGTGGAGGGCCGGACCGAATTGCCGGGGTTATATGCTGTGGGCGAAGTGGCGAGCACAGGCCTGCATGGTGCCAATCGCTTGGCCAGTAATTCTTTACTGGAAGGCCTCGTCTGCGCGCATCGCGCGGCGCAATCGGTGTTAATCGAGCCGCAGCCAGCGACCGATGTGATGTTGCCGGAGTGGCATTCCGGTGCGGCGGAAGATCCTGATGAACTCGTGGTGGTGAGCCATAACTGGGATGAGATTCGCCGGTGCATGTGGGATTACGTAAGTATTGTGCGCACACGTAAACGCTTGCTCCGTGCTCGTGCTCGTATTGAAAATCTGCTTGAGGAAATCCGCCAATACTATTGGGATTTTAAGGTGACGGCCGATCTCTTGGAGCTTCGCAATATTGCGCAGGTGGCCGAACTGGTTATCCATTGTGCACTGAAACGCCCTGAAAGTCGTGGGTTGCACTACAATCTTGATTGCCCCGGGCACGATGAATCTTGGGAGCTGCGGGATACGGTAGTGCAGCGCCAGGAGCGCCGGGTATCCACCGCAAGAAACGCTTGAAACTTTTTTGAGAAGCGTTAGCTTTCCGCCTCCAGTGCGCGCTTAGCTCAGTGGTAGAGCACATCGTTCACACCGATGGGGTCGTTGGTTCGAATCCAGCAGTGCGCACCATTTCTTATTCTGTTCAAGGTTTCTTGAGTTTCACGTAGTCAAACAAGCGTTCGTCCACGGTATAGGCTTTAAGCTCCAGTGTGCCGCCATTGATGTGAACCATCACGTAATGGTGGCCATGGCGAACGTTATTTTGGAAAAATGGCCGGGTGGGGGCAGGACCTCTAGGCTGCCGCCGCCGCCGCCGGTGATCATGTAGAACGGTGCGTTGTCTTCCGCCGCTTTGCCGTCACGGATGGGCCAGGTGCGTTCGTAGGAATGAATGTGGCCGTTCCAGACGATGTCCACTTTGTGCTTTTCGTACAAGGCGACCAGCTGGCGCGCACGCCGGTCGCCATGGGTGCCCGTGTTGGTTTTCCATAGGTCCCCGTAGTCATTAGCGTCGGACGAATAGGGTGGGTGATGGTGGCAAACGAATTTCCATTTTGCCTTTGATGCGGCCAAAGTCTTGCTGAGCCACTGATGTTGGCGGGAGCCAGGATCTACGTTCTGGTTGGTGTCCAACATGAAAAACTGCGCATTACCGAAGGTGAATGTGTAAAAGTATTCCGGTTCAGGAAGTGAGGTATAATTGTAATAATGACGGGCGTTTTGCTCATGGTTGCCGAGCACGGGATAAAAGGGCACATGATTGATCAATGGCCGCATGCCGGGGAAGAAATGCTCAGTCCAATGATTGTGATTGCCGCCAGTGGAAACCAAATCGCCGGCATGTAGGGCAAAGCTGGGTCGCTGCATCCAGGCGGCGGTGGCGATGGTGCTGGAGATCTTTGGGTTACCTTGGGTGTCGCTGATCACCGCGAAAGCAAACGGCGTCTCCGATCGGACGGCGGTTTTGAAGGTGGCCAGTTGGCTTTCGTATCGTTCGCCTTTGGCGGATACCGATTCGACCCGGTAGAAGTACTGCGTTTCCGGTTTAAGCCCATTGAGTTTTACTTCATGAACTCGGGCTTTGGAGGCGCTGATACGTTGCTTGCATTCGGCGGTGGTTCCGTAATGGACGATGGAGCTGGCAGTCGCAGCGGTGTGCCACATCACCGTCATAGATGTCTGCGTGGCAAATTGGAGATAAGGGGCCACCAATAATTTGAATTCCGGTTCCTGTAAATTGGCTGGCGCTTCGGCAAGGACTTTGTCCTTGGCAAATTCTTGGGCTACCCATTCGGCTTTGGCGGCTTCACCGTATAGTTTCACTTCACGAATGCGCCCGTGATGGGGGTGGAATTCATCGGCGTCTCGATAGGCGCCAATGACAAACGGGGCCGCCTTTGGGTAGAGGATGGGGCCGCTTTGAACGGTGCTGGTGGCTTCTCGTTTTCCATTAATGAAAAGCTCCATGCGTTTGCCGTCGTACACGGCTGTAACGTGGTAGAGCTTGCCGGGAGTATAACGTGTTTTGGCTTTAAGATAGGTCATCAGACCGTTGCCGTCATCGGACCCTTTAGTCGCTAGCGCAAAATAGAATGTGTGATCGTTGTATCCGAGCACCCAACCTTGTTCGGAGTCTCCGTTATCTTGAATCACACCAATGATGCCGCCCCATTGGCGCGGGGTATCCACACTCACCCAGGCGGAAACGGTCATGGTCTCCGTTGGCAGGTTCTCTTGCGTCTTAGTAAAATTGTCGGCCAATATGCATTGAGCCTGTTTGCCTTCAAAGATGAGTGCCGTACCCGCGGGGTCTTTGACAAAGCGGCCGGGGATGCCTAGTTTGCCATTTGGTCCGATCCGAGCGTGCCATTGGCCGTTACTAACGTCCTTTGGCTGGCTGATCCAATGACCCAGAGGATCAGGGCCTTTATGGGCCCAGACAATAGGGTTTGTGATCAGGGTGATTATCACGAGTAATCCGAGTCTGCACTTCATTACGGACATGCTAGATGGCCATGGAGAAGTTGCCAGAGAAATTAGTGCCAAACCTAGGTGTTTTGCGGGCTTGACCGGTCGGAGGCTTGGTAGGAGGATTTGCACATGCGTTTATCATTATTCATCGCCCTTTTTGGATTTGCTCTGACCACCGTTGCGGAAAAGTCCGTGTATGAGATTCCGCTTAAGGATATCGGTAACAAGGCCACCAGCCTGAAGCCTCACCAAGGTAAGGTCATGCTCGTGGTCAACGTGGCCTCACAATGTGGTTTGACCTCGCAATACCGCGCGCTACAAGCCGTGCATACCAAGTACAATGCCAAAGGGTTTGCCGTGTTGGGATTCCCCTGTAATCAGTTCGGCAAGCAGGAACCGGGTACGCTGGCGGAAATTCAGGAGTTTTGCGCCAAGAATTATCAGGTGACCTTTCCCATGTTTGCCAAGATCGAGGTGAACGGTGAGGGGACGCATCCGCTATACCAAAACCTGAAAAAACAGGCCGGGCTGAAGAAGATTGGCTGGAATTTTGAGAAGTTTCTGGTGGGTAAGGACGGCAAGGTACTGAAGCGATTTGCGCCCGGCACCAAACCCGACGCGCCAGAAGTCATCTCGGCAATTGAGGCGGCCTTGAAATAGATTTTACGGATTTTTGGGTTATTTTTGGGGAGATAGTGCTGTCACTCAAATCGTTAGTTTGACATTTCAGCGTGGCAGTGTACCTACAAAATACTTTGTTGAGGCAAACATTCATTCTGATTGTGGCGGGAGCTTTTACTGCGAATGCCCAAACGTTGGTGGGCTCTTTAGGCGCGATGGGTATCGCCGGAACGCTCCAGTCGATTAACAGCACGGCTGCGATCAACGGTTTAAACGCGGCCAATGGGGTAACCGGGATTAATGCGCAGCAGAATGCTGTGGTGAATCAAGCCCTGAATGGCACTCCTCCTCAAGGAAGCAACGCCGGTAATGTCACCGCCAGTGTCACCATTAACGGTGTGACTCAAGCTCTCGGAACGGCACCGGGCGGGCTACCGGGTATGGGGGGTATGGGTGTTGATCCGGTAACAGGTTTACCAATATCTACTCCAGGTGGAGTGGCGCCGGGCGGGCTACCTGGCATGGGTGGAGGAGTGACTCCTCCTCCTTCAGGAAATCACCACCCCATGTTAGCGGGAAGTATTCGGGTATTAACCGTGCCGATTCAGGGTGCGAGTTCCACTAGCCGGCATCGGGGGGGTATTTTACGGATGGTAGGAGGTTTCCGTGGGTTTCGTGTTTCACCGCGGTTGGGCCGGTCTGCGCCAGCATCTCGTGCGGTCACGAGTCCAGCAGCGAATACAGCAAGTGCTCAAGGTTCAAGTGTCTCTATCAGTTCGTTGCGGGTGAATCCTAGTCGGACGTATCGGCGG
>WTHG01000226.1 GCA_011523245.1 Verrucomicrobiales bacterium
CTTTGTATCGTTAGCGTGAAGCAGCATGGGAACGAAAGCTGTCTGCCAGTCATGCACATGTACCACCTCAAATCCACCAGCCAATTGCGCCACGGCTTTGCTCAGAAACATGAATCTTTCCGGGTTATCCCAATACCCTTCCCCGTTAACCATGTATATCCCCGGCCGATCGTAAAAGCCTTCCTGTTCGAGAAACAAGATCGTCAACCCTTTGGGGTCAACAGCCTTCCACCAACGACCGGTAAATTCCCGGTCGCCAAGAGGTACATTAAATTTAGGACCAAACGGCTTGAGGTCAGGCAACTGGTCTCGAATTCCGCGGTACAAGGGCGTAGCCACTGTGACGTCTTCACCCAATTCGGTGAGGGCCCCGCTGAGGCCGGCGACCATGTCGGCGAGCCCGCCGGTTTTGGAATATGGAAAAACCTCACTGGCCGCCTGCAGAATGCGCATGGCTAGGCGGCTGAAATAGTGTCAGTCCTGAGATATGATTGAAGCGGCCCAGGAATTTTGATGGAACCATCACTCCGCTGATGCGTCTCAATCAGTGCCACAAACAATCGCGCTAACGCCACGCCGCTACCGTTCAGGATATGTGGCAGCTGATTCCCCCCCTGCTCTGACTTGAAACGCGTTTTCATGCGCCGCGCCTGAAAATCCTCGGTGTTGGAAACGCTGCTCACTTCCAGATAGCTCCCCTGCCCCGGTGCCCAGACCTCGATATCGTAGGTCTTGGCGGCAGCGAAACCCATGTCACCGCTGCTGAGCGCGAGGACGCGGTAGTGAAGCCCCAATTGCTGCAGCACGGTCTCGGCGTTGATGAGCATTTTCTCCAGCTCTTGATAACCGTCTTCCGGTTTCACTACTTTGATCAGTTCCACCTTATCAAATTGATGCACGCGAATCATGCCGCGCGTGGCCACACCCGCTGCGCCGGCTTCTGCGCGGAAACACGGGCTGTAGGCGCAATAATATTTCGGCAAATCCGTTTCGCTCAAAATCTCCCCGCGATGCAGATTGGCCACCGGCGCTTCGGCTGTGGGAATGAGATAGCGTTTACCCAAGGTCTCCCCGTCCAAGCCTTCCTGTACGGCATACGCCTGATCGAGGAATTTTGGGAATTGCCCGACCCCTTCCATGCACTCGGACTGCACCATAAAAGGCGGGCTCACTTCAGTATAACCGTGGTCAAGCACATGGAGATCCAGTAGATACTGAATCATCGCGCGCTCGAGGCGCGCGCCCCAACCGGTATAGAGCAAAAAGCCGCTGCCTGACAATTTGGTGCCTCGCTCGAAATCGATTAAGCCCAGAGCGTCGCATAAATCCACATGCCCTTTCGGCTCAAAATCAAACGCCGGCTTATTGCCGTGTACTTTGATTTCTTCGTTAGCCGATTCGTCCGGCCCCACCGGCACGGAGGCATGCGCCAAGTTTGGCAGAGTCAGGATCAAATTATTGAAGGCCTCATCCGCCTCATTCTTTTGTGTGTTCAGCTCATCAATACGATTGCCTAACTCACGTGTCTCAGCCTTCTTAGCCTCGGCCTCGTCCTTGTTCCCCTGCCCCATCAAGGCACCAATTTCCTTAGAAGCCGCATTGCGATCGGCCTGCAGGTTCTCCACCTCAGTGACGATGCCGCGGCGTTTCTCATCGAGCGCCAACAATTCATCGATCTTGCCCGCATCCTCGCCCCGTTGAGCAAGACGTTCGCGGGCAGCGTCGGGTTCCTGGCGGATATATTTGATGTCCAGCACGGCGCGGATTATAGGCCCGGCTTTCGCGAGAGCAAGGCTACGCGGCCTCCGTTAATGCATTTCCACCGAGCAAGAGCCGAGTCCGCCGCGGTAAAAGTTGAACTGCACATTAGGATGATCCCCCAATAAACTCATGGGCACAGCACTATCAGCAATGTTTTTGGCAATCATCAAGGTGGTCAGACGTTGCCCCAATGGATTGTCGTGCGTGCCCGCATGCCAAATCGACACCTTCTCCGCCTGCCAGGTTTCCTGCGGCCCGACTGTGATCGCCTTTTGCGGAACCATCGTAATATTGCCTCCGCCGCTGGTACGGGAATTTTGTGCCAGTGTCACGGGATGGAGATCCACTACGCGAGTGCCGAGCTTACGGTATTCCTTGGGCGACGGGGGCGTGTTCTTCCACTTACCTTTGCGCGGCAAGGGATCGTTAAAGGCCCAATGCTTGATATCCCCCTGCCCACCCTGCATCACCGCGCAGCGTACGCCTTCCCAGCTCGAGATAAACGGCGCCGTGTCAGCCTTGGGGAAATGCAGGTTTTCATCCGTCATCCGCAACCGGCGATCAATACGGTTGAAACAGAGTTCACGATCGGCCTTCTCGAACGACAGCGGGTGATCCATCGACACCTCGCGTTTGCCGTCATGCCACTCGTCCATTCCCCAGAAATGCGATGAGCGCAGGCTGAGCCCGAGCGAATTCACCAGACGAGCCACCAACGGAAGTTGCTCAGTGGGGCCAATTGGCCCGCAAATACCTACGGGATTATCCGGCGTGGATTGGCGCCAGGCATCAATATATTCCAATGCCTCCGCCAGATAAAAATCCTCCAGCGTATCGTACATCACGACTTTGAAGCCGGGACGAGAAAGACGTTCCATTTGGCGTGGCGTCAACTTGGCCGCGTCATTGATGATCTCATTATCCAACGTAGTATAATCCCACCAGTCCGGCGCAATGGTGCTGAGTTTTCTGGGCATAATTAAATTCCTTTCTCGAGCGAACGCTCGTAGTCGCGATTGATGCGATAGCCTTTTCCCAAGACTTCCGCCAACGGATCCAGTTCTTCACCACTGAACCCATAATGTAAATGCCGCCGCCAACCTTCGGCGTGCTTAAATTTTTTGGACAACTTCCCTACCTGTCGCGACATATCATCCGCGGTTTTGAGATAAGAATTCATCCCCTGACTAGCATCCAGCCAATCCTGTTGACTGGTGTGCGCCGCCAGTGCCTCAATCTTGCGCTCATGGACCTTCGTCGTGTCTACAAAGGCACCAGGAACGACTTTTTCACGAAGCGGCCCTCGTAAACTATGCGGCATGGCGTGATACACGGTCACATCATCGCCGTACGGCCGTGTAGCGGGTGTCGTCTTAAAATTAGGCATTCCATGCGTGAACGCCGCCGTTACCGCTAACCGGCAGGTATTGGTGTGATCCTCCATATAATCCACTGGAGAATGCGTTAGCACAATGGATGCTTTGCTTTTGCGAATAGCTGCTGCCACCTTACGAAGCGTTGGCACGGTATAGAGAATCTCAAGGTCCCGGCAAATGCTTGTATGAAACGTAGCCCCCAAAATCCGGGCCGCCCGCCTCGCTTCCTTGGCTCGCGTTCGAGCGGTCTTATCCGGTGGCATTTTCACACTGCCCAGATTACCGGAGGAGAGGTTGAAATAATGAATATTCCAGCCTGCTTTTTGCAACTGAAGCAGCGTGCCGGCCATGTAAAACTCGATGTCATCCGGGTGCGCCCCGATGGCAATGACCGACGGTTTGGGCATGGTTTATTTGACCCGAACCGGCTTGCCGGTGGCCGCTGATTTGTCCGCTGCAAAGATAATCTCATGCGACCGAGCTGCATCCACAAGGCTCGTGTGCGGCATTTCCTTGCCCGCCCGCAGCGCCTTAAAGAAGGCCTCGAACTGCGTTTGATATGGGTGATCACTCACATCGCCGGAGTCCACCAACTGCGTGGCCAGCGTGCTCCATTCATTCTTGTTCAGAGCACCCATCTTACTGGAGTAAAACTTGTTGTCTAAAATACTCCCCTCACTCCCCACGAGGTGTGTGTGAAAATAATAAGGCTGCAGACAGTCGATCACGCTGGCCACCTTACCGATTCGGCCATCTTTGAATTTCAAAATCGTGACGCTAGTGGTGTCGTATTCGTACTTCTGGAAAATCCGATTCTTGGATTTAGTGGAATGGCTTGAGACCTCCACCACATCCTTGTTACCCATCAGATATAACAGTGCGTCCATCGCGTGGCAACCAGCCGAAAGCAGACTACTGCCACCAGCCTCCTTCTTAACGTTCCATCGATACTGCCCGTACCATGGCCCCACGCCGTGATAATAATCCACCTCACCGTAATGAATCTTACCAATCAGCCCCTGATCGATTACGGATTTTAGCGTCAAGAATTCCGCTGAGAATCGAACCTCAAAACAGATACACGTTTTTACCTTGGCCTGTTTCACCGCCTTGCTCATGCGATTGAGGTCGCGTTTTGCCAAAGTCAGTGGCTTCTCGATAATGATG
>WTHG01000029.1 GCA_011523245.1 Verrucomicrobiales bacterium
ACTTTGGGTGGGGCCGGCGATGGATCTCCTGGGGAGCAAGGCAATCAACTCATTGATGGGTGGAGGCGAAGAGGTCGAGCCTAAGCCCTTATATTCGGTGGCGGAGGCGAAATGGCGTTCCGGGAAAGCGAAGCTGGCGATCGAGCTGATTGATGATGAGCTCGAAAAATTCCCGGGAGATTTCGAGGGGCAAATGCTGAAGGCAACCATCCAAATGGAATCCCTGCAGGATTTTGCCACGGCCGAAGGCACCTTGTTGGGCATCACGGCCCAAGAACAACACGAGCCAGGCCAGATTGCCCGAGCAATGAACCAACTAGCCGATTGGCAGAAAAAGGAAGGGCAAGAAGAGGCGATGCGGCTGACGCTGACGGGACTGCGCGACCGTTTTCCGGGATCGGGCATTGAGCTAGCCAGTGCCCAACGCCTGGCGCGTTTGGATTTTTCCGTGGATTCCAATGACCGCCGTGATGCCAGCGAGCTGGTATCCGAGTGCCTCAAGCAGCTGGAAAAGCATCCCCTTGATAATCAAACCCGCGAGCAGTTGGCGCGGGTTTATTTCAATCGCTACGGCAAGCCAGACTTGGCGTGGGAGGAACTAAACAAGCTCTTCGCCAATCCATTCCAGCAACCTCGTGACTTGGCGCGCTGGCTCAATCTCATGGCTGACTGGCATTTGGAAAAAAATAATCCGGAAGGGGCTCGCCAATGCCTTCAACAGGTCATTGCGCGGTTTCCGGATTTACCGTTTGCCGAGGAAGCGCAGGCGCGCCTCACTCGGATGCAGGATGTGGTCTAGTTCTGGGGCTGCGGATTGGCCGCTGCAATCAGGGCCAGTGTCACTTGCTCGGCAATGGCCGAGGCGGTTTGTTGATCGGGGTTTCGGTATTTGGTCCGCACCTGAATGCGCACAGCGGAGATCGCATCGGGAGCCTGTGAATCCGGCGAGACTTTCACCCACACATAGCGCGTATTAATCCGGGCGCTGATGACATTCTTGGTGGCCTCCTCCCCGGTGATCGTGCCCATGGCACCCAACGCGATGCGAGTGGCCGCCATAACATCGGCCACGGGTTTGTCATATCGCCGTTCTACGGAGTCGGTCCGCCAAGGGATGGGGGTGAACTTGGATTTATCATCTGCGGTGGTAAAGCAGCCCGCGCCTAGCATCACGGCCATGCTCGTCAGAAAAAATTTTTTCATCGCCCTCATTGGACTGCCCATCAAAGCAGCGGGCGATAAATGAACAAGGGGGAACGATTCACAATTCAATTGCGTCTTGTCAGTAACTGCAACGCTCCTTACCGTGCATCTTTTTGGGATGAAAAACCGTTTTCTGATCATCATGATGGCCGCCGGCTTGGCGGGGTGGAGCACGTCGGCTTGGGCGCAACGCGGCGATAAAAAGGGCCAGCAACAACCGGAGGTGTGGAAGAATTTTGATGTGCCGGCCGCACCGGCCCTGACTCCGGAACAGGCGTTGAAGAGCTTTAAGCTGCAGCCCGGTTTTCGAATTGAGATCGCGGCGGCCGATCCGCTGGTACACGACCCAGTGGCGATGAAGTTTGATGAAGACGGCCGGATGTGGGTCGTGGAAATGCGTGCTTACATGCCAAACGTGGATGGCACAGGCGAGGATGCCAAGGTGGGCAGTGTGGCCGTGCTGGAAGACACTAATGGCGATGGTCGCATGGACAAGCGTACGGAATTTCTCAGCGGCCTGAATACCCCACGGGCCGTCGCGCTGGTGGAGGGTGGCGTGTTGATTTCCGAACCGCCAATCCTTTGGTATTGTCAGGATACCGATGGGGATTTGAAGGCGGACAAGAAGACCGAGGCATTTCGCGGGTACGCAACCCAAGGGCCGGTGGAGCATACAGAGAACGGGTTGATGCCCGGGTTGGATAACTGGCTTTACAATGCCAAGTCCAGCAAGCGCCTCAAGTTTGTGGATGGAAAAGTGGTGGTGGAAAATACCGTCTTCCGTGGCCAATGGGGTATTGCGCAAGACAATTACGGCCGGCTTTATTACAACAGTAACTCTGCGCCACTCTTTTGCGACACCATTCCTGGCGTGTATACGGTGCGCAATCCGCATCATCCCACTCGGAATGGGTTGGGCTATCGCCTGTGGGGAGATAACAGTGTTTGGACCGGCCGGTTAAACACCGGTATTAATCGGGGTTACCAAAACGGCATGCTGCGCGAAGGCCGGCTGGCGCGCTGGACTGGCGCCAGTGGCCCGATGATTTATCGGGGAGACCAATACCCTGCCGAGCTGGTGGGCGATGCCTTTATCCCGGAACCGTGCGGCAACATGATTCGGTTGCAGAAGCTCACCTGGAAGGACGGGCGGCCTTCTGGCACCAACGCTTACGACAAGGCCGAATGGCTGACTTCAACCGATGAACGGTTCCGTCCCGTGAGCCTTTACAACGGACCCGATGGCTGCGTGTATATCGTGGATATGTACCGGGGCATTCTGCAGCATAAGCATTATGTGACCACGTTCCTGCGTAAGCAAATCATTGAGCGCAAGCTGGATAAGCATATTGGACTCGGCCGCATTTATCGCGTGGTGCACTCCGGTCAAAAACCGCAGGCCACCCCGAAGATGTCCGGGCAAGATTACGAGCAACTTATCGGGCATTTGGAATCCGGCAACGGTTGGCGGCGCGACACCGCCCAGCGGTTATTGGTGGAGCGAAATGAAAAAGGCGCACTCCCTATTTTACGGGAGACCGCCACAGCCAGCGAACATCATCTGGCCCGGCAGCATGCGTTGTGGGCATTGGAAGGTATGGGCGGATTGGATGCCTCGACCATTGCTCGAGCCTTGGGTGATGAGCATCCACGCGTGCGTATTGCGGCGCTGCGGGTGGCTGAATCATTTACCGCCGCGCTGAGCAGTAGCGAAGCGGATACAGAAGCGCGCGTGGCTTTGTTGCCAGCGCTGACGGAAGTGTTACAGGAGAAGAATGCCGATGTGCGTCAGCAGGTGGCCTTAAGTCTGCCCGCGATTAAAGCGCCGGGAGTGGAGCCGCTGCTGCGAACTTTTGTGGTCAAGCACGCGGAGAACAGCGTGGTGCGGGACGGGCTGATCACAGGTCTGGCTGGTCGAGAGCTGGAATTCCTTCAACGCGTCAGTGCCAGTGAAGATTGGGTGTCCAATGGAAACCTACGCAGTGTCATTCAAGCTCTAGCTGGTTGCGTGGCGCGGCAGCGGAATGGCGCGCGATTGGAGCAATTACTGAAATTGGCACAAAGCCTGCCAACAGAGGGGCAGATCAATTTGCTCGACGGCATCAACAAGGCGGCATTTCCGAAAGGGCGGGCGTTGAAGCCGGTGGCATTCAAAGCACAGCCCTTGTCCATGGCGGCGATGGCAGAGAGCAATGATCAAAAGGTTCAGGAACGTGTGGCGCGTTTGTCGAAATTCATTGTATGGGGCGAAGCCGCCAAGCCGCCAGCCCCGCCGCGTGCCTTAACATCAGCGGAACAAAAGCAATTTGAGCTGGGTAAAGTATTGTACACTGCCACCTGTGGCGCGTGCCATCAGGCCAATGGCTTGGGCGAGGAAGGTAAGGCCCCGCCGCTTTTGGATTCGCCGTTTCTTGTGGGGCCGGCTGACCGGGCGATTGGTATTGTGTTGCACGGGGTAACCGGGCCAATCACTGTGCATGGCCGACAATACAACATGAGTATGCCGGCGTTGCAGGGGTTTCAGTCTGAACAAATCGCGGCCATCCTTACCTATACTCGCCGCGAATGGGATCACCGTGCGGATCCGATTACCCCCGAGCAGGTGGATCGGCTGAAGGTGGCTGAGAAAAACCGGGAAACTCCCTGGACAGAAGCGGAATTGCTGAAGCTGAAATAATTCAGGGCAACGTTTCCACTTGGGTCACCGTTCCATTGACAAAATGGAAGTGTACCTGTGACCGCATGGTGTCATCGACCAAATTCCTGATTCTCATGTTCCGATAGGCGTACACTTTGCCGTCGATAATTTCATCTGGATTGCCAAATTCTTCAACGATCTTGGTGTAGTATTGGCTGAGGTATACGAGATCAATTCGTTTATCTACTTGGCCGGGCGGCGTGGGGGTGTCGGGTTTACCGATTAACCAGGCGCGTGTGCGGTTGGGTAACTGGCCGGGAATTACGGTGGGCGCATTGGTGTTGGTGGATTGGTTGGCTGGCGGGGGGGTATTGGTGATGCTCGTAATCGGCTCGAGAGGTGGTGGGGTGACCTGATTGGGGGGAGGAATGA
>WTHG01000129.1 GCA_011523245.1 Verrucomicrobiales bacterium
GCGATGCCAATCAACACGTACCTCATTCGGGGTCCTCCACCATCTCAATGTGCACCGCGTTGGTTTCCGCTAGGAGTGTTCGTGTGGTTTGTTCGTCGTAATGATCATCATCACATTCGATCACCACGTAAAATTTATCATCTGTTGCATCCGCAAACCTCTCATTTGCGAGCAACGGATGATGGTGGCGCGGTAAGCGATTTAGGACAAACATCCCAATTAACGAACCAAACGCCCCAAGCAAAATGGTAAGCTCATAAGATACCGGAAAAGCGAAGAAACCACTGAACAAGGGTTTACCTCCGACCACGATAGCGTAATCGAACTTGTTCATGAAATATTGCATCGTCATCCCCGTTGTGAAACCTATCAGGCCTCCAAAAAACGTGAAGTATCCGACTTTTGCGTTATCCAAGCCCATGGCATCATCCATACCGTGGATTGGGAATGGAGAGTGCACATCCCACTTTTCATAACCAGCCGCATGCACTTTCTTAGCCGCGTCCATGATTTCCGCAGGCGTCTCGTACTCAGCCATAATGGCGAAGGACTTACCCATCAGTGCTCGCCTCCCTTCACCTTATCCGCACCACCTTCCACCGCATGCGGATCGGCTTGCGGCGTAACGGCTTTCACCTCAAAAATGGTGATCGCTGGCAGATAACGGATGAACAACAAAAATAGCACCATGAACAGGCCAAAGGTTCCCACAAAAGTTAGGATATCCACCTGCGTCGGGCTGTAGTACCCCCAGCTCGAGGGCAGGTAGTCCCGATGCAACGAGGTGACCACGATCACGAATCGCTCGAACCACATGCCGATGTTCACAAAAATTGAAACTACAAAAATAAACCATGGTGATGTCCGAAAGCGCTTAACCCAAAAGAGCTGCGGGCTGATCACGTTACAGCTGATCATGATCCAGTAACTCCACCAGTACGGACCAAACGCCCGGTTCTTAAACGCATATAATTCGTACGGGTTACCACCGTACCAGGCGATGAAGAACTCCATCCCGTATGCATAGCCCACGATCGTGCCGGTGGCCATGATGACCTTACACATCAATTCCAAGTGGCGGATGGTAATGATTTCCTCAAGATTGAAAATCGTGCGCATCGGAATCATCAGAGTAAGCACCATTCCGAATCCCGAGAACACCGCACCGGCAACGAAGTACGGCGGGAAAATGGTCGTGTGCCAACCCGGCAATTGCGACACCGCAAAGTCAAACGATACAATCGAATGCACTGAGAGCACTAGTGGAGTGCTCAGACCAGCAAGCAACAGGTACGCTTTCTCATAGTTGCGCCAGTGCCTGTTACTGCCAATCCAGCCCATCGAAAACAATCCGTACAGAAACTGTTTCAGCTTATTGATCATCTTGTCCAAGCCGGTCTTGCACTGGCCCGCGTTCTTACGCAGTCGATCACGTATGGTCGCCAAATCCGGAATTAGGCCCATATACCAGAACAAAAGTGAGACTGTGAAATACGTCGACACCGCAAACACATCCCATAGTAGCGGGGAGCGGAACTGCGGCCAGATTTCATTGGCGTTTGGCAGCGGGAAAAGCCACCAAGCTAGCCAGATACGGCCCACGTGAATACCCGGGAAAATACCCGCACAGATCACCGCAAAAATCGTCATCGCCTCTGCGGTGCGGTTAACCGAAGTTCGCCATTTCTGACGGAGCAAAAAAAGAATCGCCGAAATGAGCGTTCCCGCATGCCCAATACCGATCCAAAAAACGAAGTTAACAATTGCCCAGCCCCAAGCCACTGGATGGTTCAGACCCCACACACCCACCCCGGTCGTAATCAAGTAGCCGATGTATCCAAAGCTCATCAGCATCAAAAGGAAACTCACACCAAAGGCAATATTCCACCATTTCGGCATTTCTCCCTCAACAATACCGGCGACCTGATTCGTGATCCAGCCGAGCGGACGGTTATTGAGCACGAGCGGCTCACGCACCAATTCCTTGGGCGTGCTGGTTTCCACTTGAGAATGTGCCGCCGGCTCGCTCATTAATGTGACCCCTCCTCGTGATCACCGTGAGCCTCGTCACCATGCCCACCCGATGCCGCTTTATATTCCTTTGTACTGAACGGCTTCTTATAAGCATCAGGCATTTGCTCATTCGGATTGCGCAACTTTGCCAAATAAGTTGTCCGTGTGCGGTTATCCAGGAAATCAATAGTCTCGTAATTACGCGGATTCGCCTTCTCTCGGTTAACCTCAGAGCCGTTTTCAAGAAGGTTACCGAAGGATATAGCTTCAGCCGGACAAACCTGCTGGCAAGCCGTCTTGAGTCCATCACTATCAACTACCTGCACATCATCACTCATGCCGGCGGCGGCCTTTTTGACGATCTTTGTAGACTCAATTCGCTGCACACAATAAGTGCACTTCTCCATAACTCCGCGCATCCGCACCGAAACATCAGGATTCTTAGCCAACTTCACCAAATCCCACTCATCTTCTGGTCGGCTGGATTTCTCACGGCTGGTGAGCCAGTCCGTCAGAATCGAAGGCTTCAACATCGCCGTTGATCCGTACAGATCGTTGATCGGGCGCTTGTTGTAATCGAAGAAATTAAAACGGCGCACTTTCCAGGCGCAGTTGTTCGAGCAATACCGCGTGCCAACGCAACGGTTGTACACCATCACGTTCAGGCCCTCCTCATCATGCACCGTAGCGTTCACGGGGCAGACACTTTCACACGGCGCATTTTCGCAGTGCTGACAAGCCATCGGCTGATTCACCACCTGCGGATCATCAATCCACTCCTCAGTGTGCTGCACGTCATCACCGTTCTGACCTTCATCCTTAATGAACCCGGCGGAGGCTCTAGGGTTGTGATCGCGGCCGGTGTAGTAGCGGTCAATCCGCAGCCAATGCATCTCGCGCCCCTTAGCCACCTGATCCTTGCCGACAATCGGAATGTTGTTCTCACTTTGGCAGGCAATCACACAGGCATTGCAACCCGTGCAGGCACTGAGATCAATGGACATACCCCATTGATGCATATCGCTCGCCAAACGCGGACGCTCTTTATAAGGGTGTTGATAGATCGGACCCTCATTGCGGGCGTGGGCCCCGAGGCCCATGTGATCCACAAAATCGGCGTCCTTGCGAAATTCCTTCAGTGTTGCCTCACGAACGATCGGCCGACCTTCCATCGACCAGTGCTCCTGCGTGCTGGAGAGTGGGTACGTCTCGCCGGTGTTTTCCACCGAAACATTCTGCGCTACGTTCACCGCGTTGGAGCCGCGAACCGCGTAGGCGTTGTAACCACCCACCGGAACATCCTCAGCCTGACCCTCATATTTGAAATTCGCAATGCGCAGCTTGCCGGTGCGCCCATAACCGAGCGTCAATCCCACGGTTCCTTCGGCTTGGCCGGGCTGCACCCAAACCGCGCCCTTCACTTCCGCTTCACCCACCTTCACCGTGGCGAGCTGGCCATTTTCCAAGCCGGCGGATTCTGCCGTTTGACGGCTGACCGACAGCACATTATCCCATGTGATCTTGGTGATCGGATCGGGCAATTCCTGACACCAGCCATTATTTGAAAAACAGCCATCACCCACGCTGTAATCCAGCGTGAACACCGCCTCTAAGCCCTCAGCCTGCGCAGGTGATACGGTGACGTCCGCATCGGCAATGGTCAGATCGGTGACCTCTTCATAGCCGGAGTCTTTAAGAAAACCGTCGTGGAGATAACGCTCCCAGCTGTCGCCCGAAAAAGTGGACTGCACCACTTCATGGCCGGTGCGCGGGAAAGTATTTTCGCCGGCAGCGAACACCGCGAGCACTTCCAGCTCCGTCATCGCACCAAAGAGCGGCGCAATCAGCGGCTGAACCGGTACCATGGTGCCATCGTCCGTGCGGGCATCGCCCCAGCTTTCCAAGTAGTGCGCGCGCGGCGCATTCACGACGCCCTCGACGCTGTGAGATTCATCCTCGGCGTAATCGATCAGGCGAAAAGTGGTCTTTGCAACAATTGCCTCACAGTTCACAGCCGTGCCGCCATCGTACACCGGGTTGCAGCCCAGATTCACCACTTGATCAAACTTACCAAGATCCGAAGCGAGATCGGCCAGCGAACCAAATTCATAGGCCGGCGCCTTAAGGAACGTCACGGTCTTACCGTTGTTCCCGAGCGCGTCATTGATAATGTGCGCCAGTTGATGCACCGACTCCGGTTGGCGATAGCCGGCGACCACCAAACTCTTGCCGGCGTGTGCCTTCAAATCTTCAGCA
>WTHG01000329.1 GCA_011523245.1 Verrucomicrobiales bacterium
TGATATAACTGGCCACCTTGCCGTGGTGGGTCAATTGGTGGTAGCCCCGCGTGACGGGAAAACCGCCCGTATTGGGGCCAAGGTCGGAAAATTCCACAGTGATCACCCGTGTGGAGTCAGTTTGAAGAGCCAGCACTGCCAAGTCGTAATAGAGCGGCACACGATCCAGGAAGTCCATTTCGTCAGCTTCATCCGGAAGCGCATAGCTCACTTTTGGCTTGGGGCGATCCAGCCAAGCCGCGGACTGGGTGAGCCGTTTTTCGAGGGAACGAACGGAGGTGAAATACTGGTCCAATTTTTCGCGGTCCTCTACCCCGACACGCTTTTGCAGCAGTCGCGCATCAGGCCGAACCAAATCGAGAATACTGACCTGCTGCCGATGGGCACTTTTGAGTATGTTCAGTTGCTGCTTCCCTGTCGCTTGGAAAAGCATCGCGAAAAGAAGTCGCAGGTCGCGAATGGGCGGGATGGCTACGCCCGCGCTATTCCACGATAGAATACTTCCGCCTTCGCTTCCTGCGGTCATTTGCATCGAAGGGTAACGGGTGGCAGCACCCACGTGGTCGGCAGCCTTCTGGTCTACCGTTACGTTTTTCTCAGGGAGACCGCGCGAATTTTTCGACAAAACACCCGAGAGAAAAGCGTGCACACCACCGTGCCCGCCAACCCCTTCAGTTCCATGGTCCAGCCCGGAGAAAATTGTAAAGTTCCGTCGGTGCTGCTCAAGTTGCTGAATCAATTCTGGCGCCTTGAAGCCAAGGCCTGTTTCTTTTGGAAAAAACAAATTGGGCACGAAGCCGAAATTGGTTCCCACGCAAACCATTCGCATGGGAACGGCTGTTGCCTCTTTCGCCATCACGTTCAAGTGTGGCAAAGCCACCAGCGCCCCGCCTGCGCCGCGAAGAAAACTGCGTCGATTCAAATTCACGCAATCAGCTCCTTGATCACCTGTCCACCGAATTGGCTGAGTTGTTTGTAGCGGCCGGCATGGAAGTAGGTGAGTTTATTGTCATCGAGGCCCAGCAGGTGCAGGAGAGTGACGTGGAGGTCGCGGATGGGATGAGCCACATCAACAGCCTTGGCCCCGATCTCGTCGGTGGCACCAACGATGGCGCCTTTTTTCACGCCGCCGCCGGCGAGAAGCATGGTCATGGCATCCGCGTTGTGGCCGCGGCCGAGGGAGTAGACGCCGCCGCGCTTGTTGTTGTCCGGAGTGCGCCCGAATTCGCCGGTCCAAATAACGAGCGTGTCCTCAAGCATGCCGCGTTCCTTGAGGTCTTTGATGAGCGCGGTCATCGGCTGGTCGACCGAGCGAATTCGCGAGGCGTGTCCTCGCTCGAGATAATCGTGGCTGTCCCAGCCACCGGAGAAGATTTGCACGAAGCGCACGCCCTTTTCCACGAGGCGGCGGGCCATGAGGCATTGGCGCCCGAACTCGGCGGTCTCCTTGCGGTTCATGCCGTAGGCCTCGCGGACGTGTTCGGGTTCACCTTTCAAGTCAATGACTCCCGGCACCTCCGCCTGCATGCGGAAGGCGAGTTCGTAGTTCGCCATGCGCGTGGCGAGATCCTTGTGGCCGGGATGCTTGGCGGCGTGGCGTTGATTGAGAAAGGCGAGTTCGTCGAGGGCCGCCCGCTGATGCTCCCGGGTCTTGTGGGCGGGCGCGTGCAGGTCGAGGATCGGCGAGCCGGTGGGCCGCAGGCGCGTGCCTTGAAAATGTCCGGGCAAAAAGCCGTTGCTCCAGTTACGGGAACCACCCTGCGGCAGGGCCAGCTCGGTCATCACCACGTAGCCGGGCAGGTTTTGGTTCACGGAGCCAAGCCCGTAGTTTACCCATGCGCCTAACGCTGGATCCGCTCCCAACCGGCTACCGGTGTTCATGTGAAACAGTGCCTCGGGATGGTTCAGCGATTCTGCTGTGCAGCCTCGGTAGTTACATAACTCGTCGGCTACCTCCGGTAGATGCTGCCATTGGTCGCTCATCTCCAGCCCCGACTGCCCCACCTTCCGCGACTTAAACGGGCTGCCCACGTAAAACTTAAATCCCGTCTCCAACCCGCGCGTGCTTTTGCTTTCCGTCTTATGCAGCGCATTGAGCTTTGGCTTGGGATCAAAGGTATCCACCTGGCTCGGACCGCCCTCCATGAAGAGCATGATGACGTTCTTCGCCTTCGGCGCGTGCATCGGCTTCTTGGGCGCCAGCGGGCCGGTGGTTTCCTTGGCTAACAAATCAGTCATGGCCAGAGCACCGAGCGAAGAGCCCAAGCCATATAAAAAATCACGGCGTTGAAGTGTGGGAATGTTCATCAGTAGACGTAAACGAATTCATTCGAATTAAATAATAGTAAACACAAATCTGCCAGGGCGCGGGTTTCCGCACTCACATCAGCCGGTTTTTTGTCTCGGACGTAATCTTCGAACACCGGCAGAATCTCTTCGTACTCAAAGGGTTGGCCGGTGAGTTCCTCAACAAGAGAACGGGTAATGGCGGTGGGATACTTGACGGCCGCGGGCTTATGCTTGGCGTGGTAGGCGCGCATCTTGGTGACGTATTGCTTAAGGCGCTCCCACTCTACCTTGTCCGGCACGCGACCGTAAGCGAGTTGGACGGCACGCTTCACCTGCAGGTGCAAGGTGTCAAATTCCTTCTCTGTCCGTAAGGCTAACGCGATGGCTCGGTCGCTCATTACGTCGCTATTCAGCAGCGTAAAAACCTGCGGCGTGACCGTCTCGGCCACGCGCGCTTCACAGGAGTCGTTGGGGTTCGGTTGGTTAAATGTCTCGAGGAACGGATTCGCCTGGCCGCGTACGCGGTAGGCGTAAATGGTGCGGCGATTGCGCTCTGCCGGAGTGCGCGAGGGCTGATAGGCTGGCGAGAGAGAGAACTGAATCATGCGCGGCTGCAGGGCGACTTCCATGTTGATCTCCGGCATCACCGGCAGTCCGCCGACGGCGGGGTTCAGTTCGCCAGTGGCCTTGAGCAAACTGTCGCGCAGTTCCTCGGCGGAGAGGCGGCGCGGTACACGGAAGGCCTGCAAATGGTTGTCCGGGTCGGACACCGCCAACTTGTCGGCCTGCGGGTGTCTGCCGGATTGGCGATAGGTTTCCGACTGCATGATAAGCCGGTGCAGACGCTTAAACTTCCAGCCGTGCTCGACGAAGTCCGCCGCCAGCCAGTCGAGCAATTCCGGATGCGTGGGCTTGCCGCCCTTGGCGCCGAAGTTGTTGGGGTTGGCCGCCAACGGTTGGCCGAAATGTTGCTGCCACACGCGGTTAACGATGGAGCGGGCAGTGATGGGATTGGCAGGATTCGCAATCCAATTCGCCAAGGCCAACCGCCGACCATCCAAAGCATCCGGGATTTGGTAAGCGTCACCCTGCTCCGTCTTGGCCACCGGCACTCCGAGGGCACTCAACACGCCGGGTGTCACCTTGTCTCGGGGTGCCTCCAGCGCGCCGCCGCCGAGGATGCGGCTGTCCGGTCGCCATTTATTGTTGGCGCGGGCGTTCATGCGCAGCTTGCGGGCATTCAGAAAGTTCGGCACGGGGCCGTTGTAAACCGACTGCGCTAACGGCTGGTAGCGTTCCAGCCGGCGCTGCCAAATCCATTCGTCCTGCCGTCGAACCTTTTTGCGGCCCTGCTCTTCGGGCGACAAACCCACGTGCCGAGGGGGCTTTTCCTCGTCGGGCATTTTCTGCCGTGCCTTCTCGTCGAGATATTTCGTGCCGGCCTTCGTGTACCACGCCCGCGCGGCGGTCTCCTGTTTGTTGTACAGGGCATTGTGCTTCTCGGTGGCGAAGGCAAGCAGCCGCTGGGTGGCCTGCTGGCTTTTCTTAAAACCGGCGCGGTTTTCGGTGTTGGCAAACGGCACATTGCGTTCGGCCAATTGTGTGGGCTCGAACACCGCGTACATCCTGTAATAATCGCGCGTCGGCAGCGGATCGAATTTATGATCGTGACATTTGAAGCAGCGCATGGTGGTGCTGAGAAACGTCTCGCCCACGGCGTTCACCACATCGTCCAAATAAATTTGACGCGCCTGCGGCTTCTTCACCATCGCCGGATCCCACGGACCCATGCGCAAGAACGAGCTAGCTACCAACTGTTCCACCTCGCGTTCGTTGTACTGCGTGCCGTTCTGGCGCGCGGTCTGAAACTTGTCCCAATCGGTGATGCGCCGGCGCAGGGAGGCATCGGCCAACTCGTCGCCGGCGATTTGTTCGCGGATAAATTCGTCGTACGGCTTGTCTTCGTTGA
>WTHG01000439.1 GCA_011523245.1 Verrucomicrobiales bacterium
CCGGCAGAAAAAAATGCCCGCGCGCATTCAGTATGCCCATGGCCACAGCGGCTAGGCAGATGAAAAACAAATACGGAAACACCCAGCGCAACAGCTCCAGCATGAGCGTGGTTTTGGTGTTCCACTCACCCCATTCGAGGGCGGCGGTAATGCCGAGCAAACCGATACCCACGATCACCGCCAGCACAACGATCAGGCCGCTCATCAGGGCGTTGGCGGTGCGCCACATGGCCTGTTCGCCGGCGGTTTTTTCCTGTTCCTTTAAGACCGGAATAAATGCCGCCATCAACGCGCCTTCGCCCAACAGCCGGCGGAAGAGGTTGGGGATCATGAAGGCCAGCACGAAGGCGCCGGCCACCAGACCGTCGCCCATGAAGCGCGCGTAGCAGATCTCACGCACCATACCAAGCAACCGGCTGGCCAGCGTGGCGCCGGCCATGGACCCGGTGGATTTGAGCATGTCCGCCATCAGTCGCCCTGCGCTAGGATGCGGTTGCGGTAATGGATGATGGAAAACTCCGGCTCAACCCGCAGCACGCCCACTTCTTCAAACTGGTCTTCAAACGAAGGGAAGAACACATCGCCTTCCACTTCGCGCTGCACCAGGGTTAGCAACAGATCCGTGCAATGCGGCAGCGCCTGTTCGTAGATTTGCGCGCCGCCGGCGATGTAGGCAGTGCGCCCTTTCAGCCGCGAAGCCACTTCGTCCAACGACCGAATCACCGTCACATCCGGATGCGAAAAATCACCGCGCGTGAGCACCATTGTTTCGCGTCCGGGTAAAGCGCGTCCAATGGAATCAAATGTGCGCCGCCCCATCACCAGCACTTGTCCCATGGTGGTTTGCTTGAACCACTTGAAGTCTTCCGGCAAATGCCACGGAATCTCGAGGCCATTGCCAATCACGCGATTGAGCGACATCGCGGCGATGGCCTTGAAGGCGCTCATACCGCCACCGGCGCCTTGATGTGCGGATGGGGATCGTATTCCTCAAGGGTAAAGTCCTCGAAGACAAAGTCATGAATGTTGGTCACAGCCGGGTTCAGGCGCATCACCGGTTGCTGGCGGGGTTCGCGGCTGAGTTGTTCCTGCGCCTGTTCGAGGTGATTGGAGTAAAGGTGCAGATCACCAAAGGTATGCACGAACTCGCCCGGCTTGAGGCCGGTGACTTGTGCGACCATCAGAGTGAGTAGCGCGTAGCTGGCGATATTGAACGGCACGCCGAGGAACAGGTCGGCGCTGCGCTGATACAACTGACAGCTCAGCTCGCCGTTGCGCACGTAGAATTGAAAAAACGCATGGCACGGCGCGAGCGCCATTTGATCCAGCTCACCCACATTCCACGCGCTGACGATCAGGCGTCGGCTATCCGGGTTGGTCTTGATCTGCTCAATCACCTCATCAATCTGGTGAATCGTCCGGCCATCGGGCGCACGCCAGTCGCACCATTGCGCGCCGTACACGCGGCCCAGATTTCCCTCGTCATCAGCCCATTCATCCCAAATCCGTACGCCATTTTCCTTGAGGTAACCAATATTGGTATCGCCTTTCAGGAACCACAGCAGCTCGTGGATGATGCTCTTGAGGTGCAGCTTTTTGGTGGTCAGCATCGGAAAGCGATCGCGCAAATCGAACCGCGCCTGCGCGCCGAACACCGAGATCGTGCCCGTACCCGTGCGATCCTCTTTGCGCTCACCCTTCTCCAGCACATGCCGGAGCAACTCCAAATACTGAACCATGCAGCGACAAGCTGACCAGCTGACTCCTAAGCGTCAAACCCCGATCATTCCCAAACTATTCGCCGGTTTAGTCTGGAGACTTGAGCCGAGAGATTCGAAACTGGTGCCGTGCTGCGAATCCTCGTAACCGGCCTTATCGCCACCGCCCTCATGTTGGCGGCGTTCTTCGTTTGGGGCGGTTATTTTGAGGAACTGCTTACCGGCGATCCTACCAGTGCGCCCGGTCGCTGGGATTGGCTCTTCGTCGTTGGCCTGCTCACGCTGGATGTCGTGCTCCCCATCCCGGCAACGGCTGTCCTCGCCTCACTGGGCATGGCTTACGGACCGCTGCTGGGCGGGGCCATCGGCACGCTTGGTACATTTGCCGCCGGCACTACTGGCTTTCTTCTGTGCCGCGTGCTCAACGAACGCGCCGCGCGGTTTTTGGTCGGGGAAAAGGGCATGGAACTCGGCCAACGATTTTTCGCCAACCAAGGCGGCTGGGTGATCGCCCTTTCGCGCTGGACCATTCTCCTACCTGAACTGCTCAGCTGCTACGCCGGTCTCATGCGCATGCCGCCACGCCAATATTTTGCTGCGCTGTTTTGTGGCTGCGCGCCCATGAGTTTCACCTACGCCTGGCTGGGCTCCACCGATGCCGCACAGGAAAACAAACTCCTCGCGCTCGCCCTAAGCGCAGCCGTGCCCGTGATTCTCTGGGGCGCCTGGAGCTGGTGGCAAAAGAATCAGGCGGATTAAGCCCCCGCACGCGTCAGACGATCAGCGATAGCAGTCCACTCAACGGTGGCGGGCACGGCCTCCACGCAAATGAGTTCTGCGCCTTCGGCATCGCACTGGTGCAATTCCCCGTACAAGGCGCGAGCGTAAGCTTCAGGTTCATGGGGCAACGCACTCACGCGACCAAAACGCGTGCCGGGCACCACGACCGTGTGCGCCAGCACGCAAACACGATCGTGCGGCGTGCGGGAATAGGCAATTTGTTGTTCCAGATCCTCATCGTCTTTCCAGTTCATCACGAGCAGACGGGCGTTGGGTGCGTAGTGGCGCTTGAGTTGGCCGGGACTTTTCAGCACGCCCTCGTCTTGGCCAGTTGTCACGGTATGCTCGGGTAACACGGCGGCGATCGCTGATGCCGACACCATGCCTGGCCGCAGCACACGAATCGTTTCCCCGGTTAGATCAACCACCGTGGACTCAATGCCCACCTGCGCTGCGCCGCCATCGATCACCAGTGGAATGCGGCCTGCCAGTTGGGACTGCACGTGAGCGGCGGTGGTGGGCGAGATGTGATTGGATAAATTGGCGCTGGGTGCCGCTAGCGGGAAGCGGCAGGTGCGGATCAGCTCCTGCATAAACGGATGCCGCGGCAACCGCACGCCCACCGTGGTGCCGCCGGCTGTAACGATCTCTGGAATCTCGTCGGCCTTGGGCAATACCAGCGTCAGCGGTCCCGGCCAAAACGCCGTGGCCAGCGCTTGCGCTGTAGCCGGCCAATCGGCCACGCAATCGCGCGCCATGGATTCATCGGCCACATGGACGATTACGGGATTTTCCGCCGGCCGTTGTTTAGCGGCAAAGATCGCCTCCACGGCCGCCGCATCCAGCGCATTAGCCGCGAGGCCGTACACGGTTTCGGTGGGCACAGCCACCACCTCGCCCTTACGCAACACCGCCGCCGCACGCGCCAAGGCTTCGGCCTGTGCTTCTGACATCTCAGAAGATTTGATCTGCAGCAACTCAGTTTCCACTACGCGCGCAATGTAGTGGAAGACAGGAACGGTGAGTAGGGAATTGTGAGTTTAAGAAACCGCCATTCCAAAATACCTTGAATGACGTACAAAGAAACCTAACCCTATTCGCATGTTGGATACGTTGACCGAACAACTCCGCACCGGTACGGACCTCACCTCCGAACACATCACCGAGGCCGTACAGCAGATGACCGCCGAGACCGTCACGCCCGAAGCCAAGGCGGATTTTCTCACTGCCCTCGCGAAAAAAGGCGAAACCGCCGAGGAGTTGGCCGCGTTCGCCGGTGAATTACGCGCGCGTGCCACGACGGTACCGTTGGACGACAGCATCCGCGCCGGCACCATCCTTGATGTCTGTGGCACCGGCGGTGATGGCCTGAATACATTCAACATCTCCACCACCGTGGCCATCCTCTGCGCCGCGGCAGGCGTCACCGTAGCTAAGCATGGCAACCGCGCCATCACCAGCAAGAGCGGCAGCGCCGACGTACTCACTGCGCTCGGCATCCCCACCGACCTTTCACCGGCCGATGCTGCCACGTCCATAGCCGAGCATGGCTTCGCCTTCCTGTTCGCGCCGCTGTATCATCCGGCGTTCAAGCACATCGCTCCCGCGCGCAAACTCTGCGCCGAGCGCGGTCAACGCACTCTATTTAATTTCTTAGGCCCGTTGCTCAACCCCGCCAAGCCTACTGCCCAACTCATTGGTGTCCCGCGTGCTGAGCTCACCGAACCGATGGCCAAGGTGCTGCAA
>WTHG01000404.1 GCA_011523245.1 Verrucomicrobiales bacterium
GTAGCCAGTTCCGTGAGGCGTTGGAATATCGGGTAGGCATCATCGGCCATGGCAGCCAGCGCCTCGAGTGTTTGGCGTTCGGCCTGATATTCCTTCAACTCGCGCTGTGCGCGGGCGAGCATCACGTAGGGATTGCCATCGTCATTCGTTTGGCGCGGGAACAGCTTGATCAATTCCTTGCAGGGCGCCTTGACGCCTTCCCAATTCTTGTCGTTCAACGCCCGCCGGGCCTGGCGCACAAGGAGGTAAAAATTCTTCGGATGTTTCTTGGCGAACTCTTCCACGCCCGTCCGAAGGGTTTCCGGATCGGGTTTGGTCCAGTCCAGCTCCGGCGCCAGTGCCTTGGCTTTAGCTGTGGCGTATGCACGGAAGGCGGGCTCCAGTTTGTCCAACGGCTCGGTATGCTTGGCAATGGCTGCATTGATCTCCACGCCTTCACCGAGATCCTTGAGAATATTACGGATCGCTTCGAGTCCAAAGCGTTCGGTGAGATGTTCGACCACCAGTGAAGATTGGTAATAGGCAAATTGTAGATGAAGATTACTTTCGGGCGCTAAAAACGCACCGCTCATTTTGCCTACTGGAGTAAGTTCGCCGCCAAGAATCAATTCCCGGAAGCGCGGGTTCATTCGCTGCCCCCAGGTCGGCTGTGCTTGGCGCTCCTCGTAAACACTGATGCCTTCACTGAGCCAGCGCGGCATTTTATTGCGGGTAAGTGCCAGCGTAACCGTGTGGCAAAATTCGTGCCAGAGAACGCTCTCCCAATTCGCTGGCGCGGGCATCTGCGAGGCCGGGCTATTGGCTGTGATAACACAGCCAAAACACACGCCAAGAAAACCCGGATTGTCCGGCATACCGAAAGTGCGCACGCCGAAATCTTTTTGTTCGGCGAAGATTTCCACCGTAGTGCGTTGCTCGAGCTTGAGGCCGTATTTCTTGCATAACGTGTCATGCGCACGGTCGAGCAGGCGAAGGGCGCGCGGGCCGTAAATGGCCGCCTCGTGCGGGTCCATGCGGACGATGAAATTGGCGTTAGTGAGTGTAGTGTATTTTCCGAGCGTATCGCGTAGGGTCACGAGGTTGTAGGTTGTGACATCGTAGCCGTCAGATTCATGGGCGGCCTCGGTCATGGCCCAGCCTTCCTTTTCAAAGCCGAGTCGCAGCAAATCCTGCGCGAGCTGGATCTTTGCTGGTAGATACTTCTCATCAAATGCCAGTGCCTGTTTCTGGTGTGCGGATCCCTCGGCGAAGCGGTATTTCTGCGAGAGTTTTTTGCCGATCAAATGATCTACGCGCGGATTGGTTTTCCAGTGGGCCAATGCCTGTTCGCGGGATTTGCTTTCAGCGGTAGTGTCGGCGCGGAGATGGGCGATGACGCTGCGATAGGCCCAGGCCTCGGGATGATGTGGGTTCACGGCGAGCACCTTGGACAGTTGCGTCTCGGCCTCGTCGTAGGCTTCGCGATCAATTAGGCGATCGGCCATCAACAGGCGTGCACCGGCATGATTTGGGTTAGCCGTCAGAGTCGCCTGCAAATGTTGCGTCATCGTCTTGCCGTCCGAGGGCGCAAACGCGCGGGCGGCGCCGAAATGCAGATCGGCGTTTTTCGGGTGCCGCTTTAGTGCCAACTGAAAAGTGCGGCCAGCCAGTTCATAATCGCTCTTGGACAACGCCAGATCGCCAATGGCCTGAGCCGTGCCGGCAAAGTTGGGATCATGCTCGCGTGCGGGATGATAAAGTTTGTCCAGCACCAGTTTGGGGTCTGCGTTCAGCTTCAGCGCCGTGCGGCCGAGCACGACGAGATCGGGTGCGTTCCGGTATGCCCAGCCGCGGATGCCGGCGAGGCGGTTGATATCCGCCAGCGCATTGGTTGCACCCTTGGAATCATTGTTGAAATGAAATACCTCATGCGCCGCCCAGCGCACGCGCACGCTGCTGGCCAGCTTGGCCATGGCGTTGGTGGTGACGGTGCGAGCCTTGGTGAATTGGCCCTGCGCCATTAGCGCACGGATGTGCAGTACACGGGAATCCTCCTGCCACGGGTTTTTGGCAATGGAATTAGTGGCGTGGTGAATCGTGTTGGTGAAGTCGCCGCGGGCGAAAGCGGCCCGGGCCTCGGCCAACGGATCCGCCGCACTTGCGATGAAGGCGAGCGGGAGCAGTCCGATGGCGAGCAAGCGAATCATTCTTCCTTCAACTTGCGTTGGGCAAGGTAACTTTGCAGGAATCGGTCCGGCGGCGCTTCTTTCCAGGCAGTGAACCAGAGGTTGCCGAGCATTTGCGATCCAGCAGCCAGTTGTTGCTGCAAAAATTCTCGGCCGGCATCTGGGGTTTCTTTGGAAAGTTTGCCTGTCTTATCCAATTGATACAAAGGCTCAACTAATCGGTGTTGTTTAAGGATATAATCAATTATAGCTTGGAATTGTCCGCTGGCTAAATCGCGGGAAGCCGGTCGCATTAGAAGCGCTGCGGGGTTTAGTTGTTTGGTGATGGCAGCGCGGTCCGGATCGGTTGTGGATCTGAAAAAACCGCCGTCGACCCACGAGTGGAATCGGCGGCTGGTGGTGTAGCCTTTGGGGTTTTCACCAGTCCAACCATTAAAGTGCTCAGTGGTATGGAGGGGCTGTGCTGCGTCACCCACAAAATGGCTGAGGATACCCATGCGATACACCACATTCGCTTGTGCGTTGGCGATCTCTTCTGGCGTGCCCATGGTCTTGAAGACTTGCAGGTAGGAAAATGAGCTAACGAGCTTGAGATAATGCTCATTGATGCTCCAAGGCATAAACCCTGGATGGCCTTTGAGATGGTCGGTGTTGCCTTCGGGTAACTCCAGTTTCAGTCTTGCCCGGGCATCGGCCATTTGTTCCACGAAACGATACCGGAAATGACTGAGGGTTTCCGTCTTCAACTCGTATTGGGCAAGGTATTCGACATCAAAATAATGGTCGGGATTATTTAGGTGCCTTAACGCGCGATCGCGGGTGTTACGCCAGCGATCGGGTTCACCGGCTAGAAATCTGATTCGTTCACGGTTTTCAGCAGTGAAAACAAACCGTGGGAAACTTTGGGGTAATGTCTCCATTGCGAGATCATTGATTAGCCGATGACGTTCGTAATCCCACGCCTGTACCGAATGGGTGGAAAGGCAGAGAAAAAGGGTGTAAAAAAGGGCTGCAATACCGCGCCAAGCCAACATAAATAAAGGCTGTACGTAGCCCAAATTACTGGCAACCGAAAGCTGTTCACCGGTTTTGCCCAGTTACACTACCAATGAATATCGGTTGTCTTTAGGGCAGGGCCACAACTTCCAAATTTAGAGACTTCTCTGCTTCACGCAGGAGGATGGCCTGTTGCTTGCCGTAGCTATCAACTTGTACTGCGCCGTGTAGAGCATCGAGTACCTCTACACCCTTGGGGTCCTTGGCCACGGATTTGTCCCTACGGTAAGCCTGCTTATTGATGGATTCCTCGTCACTGGCGGCGATGTGTTTCATATCGATTCGCGCGGCCCAATATTTGCTGGGCGTGTAATCAAAAAGTTTATGGAACCGCATGGAATGGGTGACCAACCACTGGTGGTCACCGCTGCTGTAGGTGAACATGTCGAGCGGTCGATTGCCGCTACCCAGTTCCAGCACGCTGGTACCCTTGACTTGCGCGCCATCCTTAAGGTTCTTCAAGGGAAACTTTGCAATCGGCGTACAGGCGAACGAGCCGACCAAATACGGGTTGCCGGCCTCCTGAGTCATGATGAAACTCTGAATCGGCGCCTTGGTTTCCCAGCGACCGTGCGCTACGTGATAGGTGTCCGTGCTAAACACATTAGCCGTGCTTCCGTGCGTCATGGGCGTTGGGATAGAAAAGATCTTACTGCGAAAGGCATCATTGCTCTGACCTGCTGCCAGCACGCGGTTGTTAAACAACCCAATAGCACTGATGCGCGAGATGCGCAGCTCTTCAGACAGCTTGATGCGCACCCAATTGAGCTTGGTGGTGTCCAATGCGGCGAGTTGCCCGGAATGATCGAGCGTGAGCACTGTACTGAGGCCGTCACTTCGACGGACGCTCACATAGAGCGTTCCCGTTTCCGGGTTGGCTTTGAGATCGTTGATCGTGATCTTGTCCGCCGTGGTGCCCACTGCACCGGCCACTTTCGCGCCGAAATCAGCAAACGGTTGCACTGGTTTAAAGGGGCCGGTATGGCCGGTATCAATGGCCACCAAGGA
>WTHG01000527.1:0-2963 GCA_011523245.1 Verrucomicrobiales bacterium
TATCGGCTACCGGGGGACCAGAAAGGCTCCAGGGCCACCAAGGTGGCTACAGACTTTTTGGGCGGCACGCCGTTGATCGGCGAGCAGCTGAAGACCTTGGTGTTGCGTGGATCGGGTTACGGGCATCACTCCCTCACGCGCTTCTTTGCCTTGCACGCCGGCATCCTGCCCATCAGCGTGATAGCCTTGACGGCCGGTCATATCTATCTCTTTCGGCGGCACGGCATTCATCCCAAAAAACCGCTCAAAGGACCCGACGAATTCTTCTGGCCGGAACAGGTGCTCAAGGACGCCGTGGCTTGTCTGGCCGTGCTCGTTACCGTACTGGTGCTGCACTTTTCATTTAATGGCGCGCATCTTGATGCGCCGGCGGATCCCTCCACCAACTATCCCGCCCGTCCGGACTGGTACTTCCTGTTTCTGTTCCAGTTCCTGAAGTATTTCCCGGGCCACTGGGAGGTGTTGGGCGCCATTGTCTTGCCGGGCATTGCCATGACGCTCATCTTCCTCATGCCCATCATTGGCAAGAGTGAGAAGGGGCATAAATTCAATGTCGGGTTGCTGTTTGGTATTTTGATTTTTGCCGCTGTATTGACCTATGCCGCCGTCAGTGCCGATAAGAAAAACGAATCGCTCCAAGCTTCCAAAGCTCAGGCGGATCGTGAAGCGGAGTTGGTCAAAAACATGGCGGCCAATGGCATCCCTCCCGAGGGTGCGCTGGCACTGCTGCAAGGGCCCAAACTCTTTGCCGCGCATTGTGCCAGTTGTCATACCTATGGCGGGGAAGACGGACTCGGTCGGCCGGTCGAGAAACCCAGTGCGCCGGATCTCAAGGGGTTCGCGAGCCGCGAATATCTCACGGACCTGTTGCATCCGGATCGGTTTAACTCGGAGAAATTCTTTGGCAACACTGCGCACGCCAAGAAGAGTAAGATGCAGGAGTTCCTTGAGGATGAGTTTGGAGATATTGAGGAGGATGATCTGTTGCGTAAAGACATGGACAAACTCGTCAAAGCCATCTCGGCCGAAGCCAAGTTGCCCGCCCAAGTGAAAGCCGATAAAGCCGATAAGGCTGACATTGAAGCAGGCCACGAACTCTTTGAGGAGATTGGCTGTGTGGACTGTCACGCGTTGGGTGGCTGGAATGCAGACGAGTATTCGGCGCCGGACCTGACCGGCTATGGCTCCCGCGAATGGATGATGGGGATCGTGCATGATCCTGAAAACGAACGGTTCTACGGTAGTAAGAACGACCGCATGCCCGCCTTTGGTCGGGATGAGAAGCTGACCCGCAAACAAATGGAGCGGATTGTCGATTGGCTCCGGGGCGAATAGAAGCACATCCAACTCAACATCTCCCCGATCGACTGAGGCCGATCGGGTTTTTCTTGGAGGCCCTGCGGAGAGGGCAATTGGCGGTAAAATCGGCCAATTCCGGACTTGCCCACAGGCGAAGGGCCAAAAACGCCTGTTTAAGCAGCTATTCACTTAAATCACTCCGGTAAAGTGGGATTTGGTGTGAATACTGGGGTGTGAATTATTATTTTGTGACGAATCAGTGTCAAATTCAGGGGTATTATGACACAAGCACGTTTTTTGGGGCGTGTTTATTCACATTTTAACATGAAAGGTGTTGACTCTTTTTTTAGATACCCCAATATATCGCGCAGTTGATCGAGAGGTCACACCACAGGTTGTGGATACCTTAGTAAATAAGCTCCACAACAGGTTGTGCGATTTCTGTGAATAACGACCTGTTTTTACGGAAAAATGAGGCTGTTTTGGACCCAACTCGAATGTGAACCGTCTTGCGGGCGGCTAATGGATGAGCTGGGCTGTCAACGAGCCCCGCACGGGCGTGCGGGCTGCTGCCGGGCCACGGCAGCGGGAACGGTTTAACCCAACCTGAACCTACTACGGACAACCTTGCACCGGCTTGTGTTGTCCACTGATGAATCGCGGCATGGCATGCCGCACGGAAAGAAGTCGGAGAAAGATATCCATGATTAATGAGCAGCTCGATGGCCAATTGCGGATGGCCACCCTAGACCCCCTCGAAGGTAAACAGTTCCAAGTTCGAAAACGAAACGGGAACGTCATCGACTTTGATGAAACACGAATTTACCTCGCCATCGAGGCGGCCCTAAAGGCTGACGCGGAACTCGACCAAGACACGCCGGCTAACGAAACCATGCAGGCTGACGCCCAACGCCTCACGCAGGCGGTGGTGGAAAGAAGCCTCAGCCACGCCTCCGACGAGGCGCCCATCGAGATCGAGCGCATTCAGGATACGGTGGAGGACAAGCTCATGGAGATGGGCTTCCGCGGTGCAGCACGGCGTTACATTGTCTACCGCGAAGAACGCCGCAAGGCGCGCGCTATTCGCGGGGACCGCACGGTGGACGGCCAGCCGCAGGAGCAGATGTTCATCACCCTGCCGGACGGCGGCCAGGAGGTGCTCGATCCCAGCCGGCTCAAGCGCGACATCTACGGCGCCTGCCGCGGCGTGGAGGACAAGTGCCAGGCCAACGATCTGTTCGACGAGACCATGCGCAACCTCTACGACGGTGTGACCACCACCGAGGTAGACAAGGCGATGATCATGTCTGCCAAAGCTCGGATTGAGAATGAGCCGGCCTACACCTATGTGGCTGCGCGACTGTTACTGAATCAGATTTACGAGGAAGTGCTACCGAAGTTCGGAGCCCCGGCCGAGTTGCCCAAGGTGCACCGCGAACATTTCCGCGAGTACCTGCAGCAGGGTGTGGCCGCCGAGCGTCTGTCGCCGGATCTGTTGAAGTTCGACCTCGATCAACTGGCCGACGCCCTCGATCTGGAGCGGGATCAGCAGTTTGCCTACATGGGAATCCAGACGATCTACGATCGCTACCTCATCCACATCGGCGGCACCCGTATTGAGACACCGCAGTATTTCTACATGCGCGTGTCCATGGGCTTGGCGG
>WTHG01000527.1:3063-4206 GCA_011523245.1 Verrucomicrobiales bacterium
TCGCACATCAAGGGCACCAACGGCGAGAGCCAGGGTGTGATTCCGTTCCTCAAGGTGGCCAATGACACTGCGGTGGCCGTGAATCAGGGCGGCAAACGCAAAGGCGCCATGTGCGCTTATCTGGAAACGTGGCACCTCGACATCGAGGACTTCATGGAATTGCGCAAGAACACCGGCGACGAACGCCGTCGTACGCACGACATGAACACCGCCAACTGGATCCCGGACCTATTCATGAAGCGCGTGAAGGAGAAGGGTAAGTGGACCCTCTTCAGCCCGAGCGATGTGGAGGATTTGCACGATCTCTACGGCGCGGCGTTCGAGAAACGCTACGAGGAATACGAGGCCATGGCCGAAGCGGGCGAAATTAAGCTCTTCAAGACCGTGGAAGCCGAGGGGCTCTGGCGCAAGATGCTGATGAGCCTCTTCGAGACGGGGCATCCGTGGATCACTTTCAAGGATCCCTCCAATGTTCGCTCGCCGCAGGATCACACGGGCGTGGTGCACAGCTCCAATCTCTGCACCGAGATTCTCCTCAACACCAGCGCCGATGAAACCGCCGTGTGCAATCTCGGGTCGGTAAACCTCACCGCCCACCTCAAGGATGGCGCGCTCAATGAGGAACTTGTCGCTCAAACCGTCCGCACCGCCATTCGGATGTTGGACAACGTGATCGACATCAACTACTACCCCACCCCCGAGGCGCGCAATGCGAACATGCAGCATCGTCCGGTGGGCATGGGCGTGATGGCCTTTCAGGATGCGCTCTATCAACTGCGCATTTCCTACGCCAGCCAGGAAGCCGTGGAGTTTGCCGATCACAGCATGGAGATGATCTCCTACTACGCCATCCTCGCCTCCAGCGAACTGGCGGCCGAGCGCGGTGCCTACCAGACTTACGAAGGATCCAAATGGGATCGCGGCCTGCTGCCGATCGATACCATTGATCTTCTGGAACAGGAGCGTGGCGGCCACCTTACGTTGGATCGCAGCTCGCAGATGGACTGGGCGCCCGTTCGCGAATCCATCGCCAAACACGGCGTGCGCAACAGCAACACCATGGCCATTGCGCCCACCGCAAACATCGCCAACATCATCGGCGTGAGCCAATCCATCGAGCCGACCTACAAGAACCTCTACGCC
>WTHG01000303.1 GCA_011523245.1 Verrucomicrobiales bacterium
CATGTCCAATTAAGTGTATCCGTTCTCAAAGCCGTGTTGCCTGCAGAGGTTGATGTGTCCTAATCCATACTCCCCCGCTTAGGCCGTGATGACCCGGCGCAGGCGAGTGCTTGGTGGAGATTGGCAGCAGAACAAAACCCACCCGCCGCCCACCAGGCTTTGGAACTTGTGAACCGGGTGCTCACTCCTGAACAGGTTCACTTTGCCAAGGCCATTGCAACTACAGAAAAAAAACGAATGAACCTACCCTCGCCCACACTGCCTTTGGGGCAAAGCCCGACAGCACTGGCGTTTGCGCCCGCAGATTGGGGAACCGGATTTTTTGTCTCCAAAGATGGTTTTGTGATCGCCGGCAAGCATCTACTCCAAAGCGGAAATCGCTTTCAGGTGACCACGGAGAACGGCACATTTCCCGCGCAGGTGGTATATGTACCGGGCGATATGGATCAATATTTACTTCTGAAAATTCAGGGGGATTATGACTTCCCTGCTTTGTCTCTACACTCCAGCCACGGTACGCGGTTGAATGATCCGGTAAACGTGCTGGGCTATCAACTCCCGGAAACCTCCGAGCAATCGCAACCACGCCCAGCCAAGGCTGATACCGCGATTCATGGCATCCTCGGCGCTCAGGCAGATCCACGATTCTTCACCCTGCGCACCCCGGTATTGGGTGACCGCATACTGATGCAGTTCGAGCGATATCTGGATGACGCCAGTTCGTTGAATCAATCTTTTGCCAACACCCCGGAAGCGCAGGAACGGTTATTCCGCCTGCAAACCACCTCGATTGAGCGCCTACGCGGCGCGCTGCGGGCCTCGCATGTGTTGCTCGGCGCAGCCGATTTGAGCATTGGCTATCAATTGAAGGAAGCCTTGTGGTACGACGGCGTACACCATCAATGGCTCAAGCAGCCCGATGCCCAACAACGCGCCCGCCATTACCCGGCGCAGTCCTGGGTGGCTCTAGATTTGCGGCACATTCATGTGGCCCCGCCAGAAGGCAGTGTGGAAACCAACCAAGCCTTAGTGCGGCTTTCGGCTGTACCCGGTATGTGGCAACGCGGCAAGACGTTGAGCCGGTTATACGAGGTGGCTGAAGAGCTGCTCACAAAACCCGTTCCTGGCAAGCAGGCACGCACGCAACTGGAATCCATCATTCAGGATGCGAAATTCTCCGTGCTCAAACGCACGGCTGGTTTCCGGGGCGCGGCTCTATTGAACCGCCAAGGTCAGGCCATTGGCCTTTTCTTCCCCGGTTCCCACCGGCGTTCACCGGATGTGTTTAAAAACTTTAACTCCTACCACCGGTATATGTTAAAGAGCGACCACTTGCTGTCGTTTCTCAAACGCTCAGCCAAGGTCGCTTATCAGACCGAGCCCATTGAGCTGCCAAAACTGGCTGCCGCCGGCCCCGTGCCCATGGATCGCGAAGCCTACTGGCTCGCCAAAGCCCAGGCATCCATGGTATTGGTTCAGGTGTCCGCCGGGCAACCGGTGGCCGCGAAAGGAGGTCCGCAATGATCCGCTGGGGCACACTCATGGCTGGGATGCTTGGCTTCATTCTGGTGCTGACTATTGGCCTCAGCATGGGCAAAGCATGGGAACGCACACTAACTAGCGCGTTATTTGGTGCCCTTACCTTTGGATTCATTGGCCAGTGGTGGATGCGCCTGTGGCTCACCAGCCTAACTGCAGCCCAGGTGGAACACGTCGAGTTGGAGGCCATCGCCTCGCAGAATGCCAGGGCCGCTGAGGCGGAACAGGAGTCCGAAGCATCCAATCTGGAGGAACAATACTAAAAGATACGTAATCCATGGCCCAAGCGACTGCCCAACATAACCCGGAAACTGCGCCACGCCCTCATCGGCCCATGCAGACGAAGGCGGCGCGTGCCTATCAAAAGGCCCAGCTCACGGAGGCCTCGGAGGAGGATCTTCTTGAAATCTACGCACCGGTGATTAGCCAAATGGTCCATCGGTTTGTGCCACTGGTTCGGGTCACGGTGGATGCGGATGACTTGAAGAACATCGCCAGCCTTTCGTTGATTCAAGCTGCCCACGGCTTTGATCCAACGGCAGGCATGTCTTTTGAGAGTTATGCGCGAATGCGCATTCGGGGTGCGATTCTGGATGAGATTCGCAAATCCCAACCACTCTCCCGTACGGTGTATTCACGCCGTAAAGAGCTGGAAAATTCTTTGGAAACCCTTCGTATGGAATTGAACCGCCAGCCGGAGGAAGAGGAAATTGCCGAACGCCTCGGGATCACCGTGGAACAATACCGTGCCCAGCTAGATGAATTGCGGCCGGTGGTGTTTGTGCCTTTGCACCAGATGCTGGATGGCGATGATGAATTTTCTCATTCAAACGATCATTACACGGCGGACCTAACCCAAGAGGACCCGGGCGAGAGCACGGGGCGCCGCGAACTGCACGTGCTCGTTCGCGAACGCATTCAGCAACTCAATCGCAAACAACAGCAGGTACTGTTGCTCTTTCATTACGAGGGCTTGCGCATGAAGGATGTGGCGGAGCTGATGGGCATCAGTGAATCGCGAGTGTGCCAGATCAACACCGAAGCGGTGTTGTCGTTACGCAGTTACCTCCAGCGACAAGAACGAATTTAAAAAAAGGAAAACCAATGTTTATTATAATCGGATTTGTGATCATTTTTGGGGGCGTTGCAGTCGGCTTCGCCATGGCTGCAGGCGGTTACGGACCAATGAATTTTGGCGCAATCGGCGGCCTCTTTCACTTGAATGAGTTTATTTCATTAGGTGGAATGGTCATCGGAAGTTGCGTTGTCATGGCACCAGTACCAGTACTTAAAGGTGTATTCAAACAGGCTCTCGGCACACTTAAAGGTTCACCCTATGACCAAAACGATTATGAGGAACTATTCAAGTGTATGTACGAACTTTTCCAGCTTGGCCGCAAGGGTGGTATGATTGCCTTGGAAGAACACGTAATGAACCCGGAAGCTAGCGCTTTATTCAGCAACTACCCAAAATTCCACGGCAACCATCATGCACTTGAGTATTTGGCTGATGGGTTAAAGCCGATCGTAGACGGTCGTATCAAGCCGGATCAACTTGAGCCGCTCATGGCAAAGAGCCTTCATAAAATGGAAGAAGAACACCATGAACCTGTGCTAGTCATGACTAAGGTAGCCGACTCGCTCCCTGCCTTTGGAATTGTGGCCGCTGTGTTAGGTATCATCGTGGTGATGATGTTCAAAATCGGTGGAGACACTGCGGTAGTCGGTCAAGGTATTGCAACGGCGCTTGCCGGCACATTCTTTGGAATTTTCGGCTCGTACTGCATGGTCGGCCCGTTAGCCACCAACTGCGAATTTAACGGGCATGCAGAGCTTACATATATGAAAGTCATTAAATCTTCGGTCATCAGTTTTGCAAATGGACTTCCCCCGCTCGTCGCCTGCGAAGTAGGTCGCCGGGAACTGGGCGAAGATGTCCGTATGAGTTCTGGAGATTTAGAAACTCTCCTGAAGTCTGGCGGGTGATGAGACGTTCAAATTATTTACCCTTTAAGACAGAAAGGAATAATCAAGCACTATGGCCGGAGGAGGAGGAGGAGCATGGAAGGTAGCTTACGCTGACTTTGTGACCGCGATGATGGCGCTTTTCTTAGTGCTGTGGATAATAAGTCAAGACGAGCAAATCAAAGGTAATGTGCAACAGTATTTCCGCACTCGTTTTGCATCGGTAACCGAACAATCAGTTGGCATTATACCTATTGAAAACGCCGATCTTATCCGAGCCAAGCGCGCGCACTTTGATAAAGCCGCCGCCATTCCATTAGACCAAGTACGCCGACTGAATGATGATTTGGTCCGAGTATTTGTAGAGAGCCCCGAGTACATCGATATGAAAACGCTTCGCGTGCAGATGACCGATGAAGGTTTGTTGATTGAATTTTTTAACGACCCGAGCCGACGATTGTTTAAGGAAGGCGAAGCGGAAATGACTGAATATGGCCGTGTTCTCTTCCGCATTGTAGCTTGGACTCTGGCCAAGCATGACAGCCGTAATTCTACTCTCGTGGAGGTCGAAGGACACACCAGCAAATCCTTCCGAAGCCGACGCGAGGATGAAGATGAATGGGATGTTTCTACCGACCGCGCCATTTCCGTACGGAAGTTTATGTCCGAAGAAGGCGTAAAACCTGACCAATTCCACAAGG
>WTHG01000426.1 GCA_011523245.1 Verrucomicrobiales bacterium
GTTCGGTGATTTCGGAGTTATTGAAAATCGGTACGGGCGCGATGTAGCCCTGCTCGTTGAAGTGCGCGATCTCCCCGGGCGTGAGTGCGCCGGGCAAGGAGTTTTCCACCGGCCGAAAGCGCAGGTCGCGATCCTCGGCGGAGATGTCGGGCAGGATGTCGAATTTTTGCTCGGCCATTATTCGTAGATGTGATGCCCCTTGACCTTCAGCGGAATACGATACAGGCCCCAACGATCTTCCGGCTTGGGGCCACGCGCGGTGATGTACAATGTGCTCTTCTCCTTGCCGCCGCCAAAGACACAATTGGTCGGCGTATCGCCGGTGGAAATGAATGCCAGCTGCTTCCCGGCGGGCGAAAACACGTAGATGCCGGACAAATCGCCGCGCCCAGCGGTGGCGTAAATGTTGCCATTCTCATCCAATGTCATGCCGTCAATGCCGCGGCGATCGGGCCCAATGTCGAAGAGTATTTTCTTATTGGCCAAGGTGCCGTCCTTTTGCACATCGAATTGCACCAAATGATGGTTGCCCTTGGCATCGCTGTGGTTGTCCGCCACGAACACTTTTTTGCCATCGAGCGACACGAGAATGCCATTGGGCCGCGAGATTTGCTTGGTGGCCAGCTGCACCTTTTTGCCGGTGATCAAAAATACGCCCTCGAAATCCAGCTCGCGATCATCGCCGCCGCCGTAGCGCGGGTCCGTAAAGTAAATACGGTTCTTCGCATCAATTGCCAGGTCGTTGGGCGAATTGAAGCGCTTGCCCTGCCAGCGGTCAACAATCGTGCGCGTCTTGCCTTGCAACGTGGTGAGACTCACGCGCCGACCGCCGCCATGGGCGCCCTCGCAGGCGATCAGGTTGCCCTTGCGATCCATCATCAGGCCGTTGGCCTTGCCGCTCGGTTCGCGGAACACGGTGGTCTTGCCGCTGGCCGGATCAAACCGCATCGTGCGCATACCAATGTCCGAGAAAAAAATCACGCCCTTCGGTCCCAACGTCGGCCCTTCGGTAAACTTGCCACCAGCCCAAACCAACTCTGCCTTGGCGTCCTTGGCCACGATCGAATCCTGAGCCGTCGGTTTAAAATCCGTCGCCGCCAACGTCACAGCACCCGCAATGAGAATATAAAAAATCCGCATGGCCCATTGCCGCAAACCCACGCCCCCGCGTCAATGGCTTTTGAATCAAAAAACCCGCCGACCCAGAGGTCGACGGGGTGTTTGGAGAACCAACCAAGAAAAACGAGAAGTTTTATTTGTAGCCGGCGTTCTTATCCTGCTGATTGCCCACGGCACCTCCCAACAGGCCGCCGACCACAGCACCAATGGCGGCGCCTTCGGCTCCGCGTCGGCCTTTATTATGGCCGATCACCGCCCCAGCCAAACCGCCCAGCACCGCGCCCGTAGCGGCACCGCGCTCGGTGTGATTACTGGGCCCCGCACATCCGATCGCACCCACCATCAGAGCCGGCACGAGGAGTATCATCGCGATTTTGTGTTTCATTTCTTTATTCAATTCAATGGTTTAGACACAGGTACGTTATTACGCACACGTACAAAATAATACGCATACGTATCTTGTCAAGGTGTCACGGGCACTTTTTGAAAAGAATTTTCTGGCCCGTTTTTTTTGGGTTATTTGCCCGCGGTAGTGGTGGGAGAATCCTCTTGACCTGCGGGCTCGGTCGGTTCGGTGGACGATTTTGGTTCTACTGTGGGCGTGGGATCCGGTGTGCTGGGTGGCGGGGTTTGGCTCGCTTCCCAAGCTTCGACTCGTTGAGCAGATTGAACTAGTTGATCGTCCGTGAGTTTGGGTGCGAGTTGTGCCAGCGCAGCGGCGGCATCTTCGTTGCCGCTTTTGGACGAAAGAGTGACCCACTTGTGTGCCTCCACAAGATCCGCCTCCACGCCTTGGCCCAGAGCCAGAAGCATCCCCAGAGCCACTTGTCCTTCGGCGTGGCCCTGCTCCGCCGCAGCGGTCAACCATTTGAAAGCTTCGGTTGGATCGGCCTCACCACCTTCCCCTTGGAGCAACATTACGGCGAGGTTTAACTGAGCCGAAGCATGACCGCCGAGGGCGGCTTTACGATACCATTTCGCGGCGCGTTGGGCATCCTTCGGCAAGTGCCGCCCTTCGTGGTGGAGAGTGGCCAGTTCAAACTGCAGTTCGGCAAACTGCCCGGCCCCACCCTGCTCAATCGCCAAGGCGATCTGTTCCAGAGCCTCGGCTTTTTGTTCGCCAGCCGGCAGACGGTTAATGAGCCGCAACGATTGCTGCATGACCGATTGGGCTTGTTGCTGAATGGCGTTGGCAGTCTTGAGCGATTGGGCCAACACCTTTTCCAGATGTTCGGCGTTGTCCATGGACTCCACTGCGGCCACCAAATCGCCAAGAGCGGCGGCTTGTTCATCAACTGACTGGATGCCATCGACGGTTTCCATAGCCTTGGCCAAGGTCGCCTTGGCTTCCTCACCCTGCCCAATCAACGACTGGGCGGCGGCCAGATGAGTCAATGCCGGTGCCAATTGACCAGGGGTCTCCAAATCCTTGGTGATCTCCTGCGCCTTGGCGAGCATGGCGGCGGATTGCTCGGGATCACCGGTCAACGCCAGCGTGCCGGCCAGATTACACAGCACACGCACGCGCCCACTGGGGTCTTCCACGCCGCTGACCAACCGCAACACGGGGTCGGCCTGGTAATGTAGCTTGAGCACGGAAGCCTGAATGCGCTCCATCTGCGCGGCCACAGTTTTTTGCGTTGCCCAAGGGGCAAGTTCACGGGTGAGTTTATCGTAGGCAGTCAGTTGGGCTTCGCTGGTTTCCAGCGCAGAAATCCTGGTGACCAGCGTCTCGATTTGCTCGACGGCTTCGGGCTGGCCCATGGTCATTTGGGCGATGGTCATCGCTATGTTGGCGGTGAGCAAGTCGTCGGGTCCGTCCAACGCGGCTGTTTCCGTGCCGGCCTGCTCCATTAGGGTTTGGGATAATTCCGTCTGACCCGCCGCATGCAAGACGGTGGCGATTTGGGTGCGGGATTTGATGCGTTGTGTGGGGTCTTCGATACCTGCGATGAGCTTGTCGGCCGGGGTCGTGCTGGCGTTCAGTGTCTGCTCCAGCTCCACCAAAGCCGCCTGAAAATCAGTATGGGCCTCAAGTTCCGCCAGTCCGGAAAACTCCTCGTTCACATCGGCCAGAGCCTCGCGACGGGCGGCATCATCCGTCAACGCCTCGAGCTGTTCCAACAACGCCTCAAGCAACGGAGCCGCGTCTTTGCCGGCTTTTAGATGACTGAGCGCAATGCCGGTGAGCACTCGGATTTTCCCAGCAGGTTCGTCCACGGCATCCACCAACGCCATGACGGAAGTCTCAGTCGTCTCGGTTGCGGCAGGGATGTTGGGCGTCTCCGGCTTGAGCTCCGCTTCCGGCTTGGGTTTGGCGGCGGCCTGCGAGGGCTTGGATGCCGACGGAGCCGTTGCCTCCTTGGGTTGCTTGGACTTGCTCAACGCAATCCCGGCAATGATCAGGACGCCGAGGCCGAGACCGATGATGAATGGTTTTTGATCTTTCATGTTATTCCTTTGTTCCGGCCAATCAGGGACGCGGCACGGGGTTTATCAGTTGTTTTAAATGATCCTTCTCCTCGATGACTTTCCGGAAGGCAGTGATGTCTTTTTCCATCTCCACTTGCAGAGCCTGATAATACATCTCCGAGTAGAAAAACGCGCGGGCCACATCACCATCGACCAGTTCGATATCCTTAGGCGTGACACGGGGCATGAGAAGCAGGCGCCCACGGGTAAAGTTGCTCAGGCTCAAGACAAGTTTTTCCGTGTTCATCTCCACGGTCTTCTTCATCAGGATGGCGTATTTGAGGCGTTCGACATCTTTCTTGCGCCGCAACAGCACGGTAAACTGCTCCTGCCCTTGGTCCGTGGGTTGATTTAATTCCCAAAGCTTCCGGCTCCATTCCTTTTCATCTGCGCAATTAAGTAACTGCACTGATGGCGTCGGTTCATTGAAGATTGACGCTGGGTCATCCGAAAAACGCTGCAGGGTATAGCTCAGGGCCACGGCCTGTTGCCCACCCTGATCGGTCAAAACCGCCGGCGCTTTCGCGCGCAGGAAGGCATCCAGAAACTGTACGCGATGACCGGACTGAATGTTCTCGTCG
>WTHG01000342.1 GCA_011523245.1 Verrucomicrobiales bacterium
GGTAAAGCGAGTTATCCTTGCCACAAACCAACGTGGGGTAGGTGAGCTTCTCGCCAATCAACTGTTCATCATCCCACTCCGAGGCGTCGTTCGGCAGCTTGGAGCGCCGATAACGAAAAGGATGATGATGCGTGTAATAAACGATGTGCAGGTAGCCCTCGCTGTCGCAGGTCAAGGCCGGCCCACCGTGGTTGTCATGGGCATTGCCCACGGTGATGGTGCGCGACCATTTTCCACTGTTGCGATCCAATGTGGCCACTCGCACGCGAAACCCTTCCGCCGGCGAGTCCAGCCATGCCACATGCGTACGGTTTCCGATGGTGATGATCTTGTTTGTCTCGGCATAGCCTGTGGCTCGTCCACAACCGACCGAGGAAAGCTGATGTGGTTTGTCGTCAGCGGCCTTCGCCGGAAGCACCGGCCACAACGCAGAGGTAGCCATGAGTTGGGTAAATTGGCGACGGTTCATTCAGGACGAGATTGCTTTTTCAACCTTCAAAGTCAAGCTGCCCTATAGACAGCATACGCAACCGGTCTGTTCTTAGCCTTTAAATTCCTCTTTACGATTGAATTGGCCGACTGGCTGCGTACGATTTGGGCATGCAGTTTTCCCACGTTTTTTCTCGCCGACAGTTTTTGACCCAAGCCGGCTTGGCGGCCGGTGCACTCGCCGCGGGGCCGGCTTTGGCCAAGGATGTGCCGCCGTTGCGGATCTCTCTCGCGCAATGGACGATCAATCCGGAACTGCGCTCGGGTAAGATCGACAATCTCGATTTTGCGAAGGTGGCAGCGAAGCACGGAATTTTCGCCGTGGAATACGTGAACCAGTTCTTCATGGACAAGGCGAAGAACGCAAAGTACCTCGGCGAAATGAAGAAACGCGCGGCGGATCACGGGGTGAAGAGCCTGCTGATCATGTGCGATCGTGAGGGCAATATTGGCGATCCGGATGCCGCCAAGCGTAAGCAGACGGTCGATAATCATCGCAAGTGGCTCGATGCGGCGAAGTTTCTCGGTTGCCATTCCATCCGCGTGAACGCCGGCAGCCGCGGCACTTGGGATGAACAGGTAAAGCTCGCCGCCGACGGCCTTAGCCAACTCACGTCGATAGGCGCGAAGATGGGGCTGAATGTGATCGTGGAAAATCATGGCGGCCTCTCGAGCAATGCCGACTGGCTGGAGGAGGTCATCAAGAAGGTCGGCCACAAACGCTGTGGCACGCTGCCCGACTTTGGCAACTTCCGCATCAAGGCCGGCGAAAGCTACGACTCGTATCGCGGCATGAAGAAGCTGCTGCCGTTTGCCAAGGGCGTGTCGGTGAAGGACCGCGTGTGGGACGATAAGGGAAAGTCGCATCCGCTCGACTACAACCGTATGCTCAAGCTCGTGCATGCCTCGGGCTTCCGCGGCTACTGCGGCATCGAGGTCGTCGGCTACGCCAACCTCACCGCCAACCGCAAGAAGCTCCAAGCTGCAATTGACAATATTTAAACGAAAATGCGTTTCCTTTTTTTAACTCTGATAAGCATATGGTCGCTGCAAGCGGCTGGTCCTAACTACGTGCTGATCTTTTGCGATGACCTCGGCTATGGCGATTTGGGATGTTATGGCTCGAAGAAAAATCGCACACCGCGGATTGATGCGATGGCAAAAGAGGGGGTGCGATTCACGAGTTTTTATTCGTCCAGCCCAGTGTGCACGCCTTCACGCGCCAGCTTGTTGACCGGTTGCTACGCGCGGCGGGTGAGCATGCACGAGGATTTCACCGGGCACTGGGTACTCATCCCGCGCAGTCGCCGGGGAATGCATGCCGATGAATTGACACTGCCGGAAATGCTGAAAGCCAAAGGCTACGCCACGGCCTGCATTGGCAAATGGCATCTGGGCGATCAACCGCCGCATCTGCCGACGGCGCATGGGTTTGATGAGTACTTTGGCATCCCGTACTCCAACGACATGGCCAGCCGACGCCGGGGCGATCCGCCGTTGCCGCTGGTGAAGCAGGCGAAAGTGATCGAGGCGCCCGCCGATCAGGCGACGCTCACGCAGCGGTACACGCGCGAAGCGGTGAGTTTTATTGAGCGCAACAAGGCGAAGCCGTTCTTCCTGTATCTGCCGCATACCTTCCCGCACCTGCCATTGTTTGCCTCCAAGGATTTTCACGGCAAGAGCGCCAACGGGCGTTATGGCGATTCGGTGGAGGAGATCGACTGGTCGACTGGGCAGATTCTCGATGCGCTCAAGAAGCATGGGCTGGAGAAAAACACGCTGGTGATTTTCACCTCGGACAATGGTTCCAACGGACGCAACGGCGGCTCCAACGCGCCGCTCTCCGGAGCCAAAGGCGGCACGATGGAAGGCGGCATGCGCGTGCCGATGATCGCCCGCTGGCCGGTGCGGATTCCCGCCGGCACGACGTGCGATGCGCTGTCCAGCACGATGGATTTCCTGCCGACATTCGCACGATTGAGCGGCGGACAGTTGTCGAAAAATAAAATCGACGGACACGACATCACGCCGTTGCTCACTGGCGCACAAGGAGCACAATCACCGTACGAGGTTTTTTATTATTACCGCCGTCGCCAATTGCAGGCGGTGCGTTGGGGCGACTGGAAATGGCATTTGCCATTGGAGAACACGTTTCCCAACTGGACCACGGCCAACCAAAAAGGCCGCGGCCGGCCGGGTAAACTCGTGAATTTAAAAAAGGATTTGGCCGAGAAAATCGATGTGACCGAGGCCAATCCAAAAGTGATGGCCAAGATGCGTGAACTGGTGGCGCAGGCGGAAGCCACACTGGGCAACGAGGCGCGCCAGGGCAAAGAGCAGCGTCCGGCCACGACGCTGGGGAGTTCGCAGCCGATGGTTCTCCAGAATTAAACTGCTAGGCTCGACAAATGGCGGTGGTTCGTCCGTAATTCGCGCGTCTCATGCGTTTGAAAGATAGGGTAATTCTGGTAACCGGCAGCACGACCGGCATTGGTGAGCACATGGCGCGGCGTTTTGTGGCGGAGGGGGCCAAGGTGATTTTGCACGGCCGCAATGCCGAGCGCGGCGCGGCGCTAGTGTCTGAATTGGGTTCGGATAACGCGGCGTTTTGTCGGGGTGACCTAGGAAATGCGGCGTATCCGGCACAACTAGCTCAGGACGCGTTGGCGGTGCATGGGCGGATCGATGCGTTGGTGAACAACGCGGGCCTCGTGACACGAAACAAGATCGAGGAGACGGACGCGGAGTTTTTCGATCACATCATCGGTGTGAACGCGCGGGCACCGCTGTTGCTCATCCGTGCGCTGTTGCCGGCGCTCAAGGAGAGTGAAGGGGCCGTGCTCAATATCGGCTCGATCCTCGCTTGGTGCGGGCAGGAAAATCTGGTGGCGTACTCGATGAGCAAGGGGGCGTTGATGACGATGACGCGCAATCTCGCCGATTCCCAGGCCCGACATAAGGTGCGGTTTAACCAACTCAACGTCGGTTGGACGCTGACCGAGAACGAATATCACGTGAAGATCGCCGACGGTCTGCCGGAGAATTGGCCGGACAAACTGCCGGAACACGCGGCGCCCTCGGGTAAATTGATGGGCCCGGAAGACATCGCGTCGGCCGCGGTGTACTGGGTGAGCGCGGAAAGTGCGCCGGTGAGCGGTTCGGTGCTGGAGATTGAGCAGTACCCGGTGATCGGTCGGTTTCCGAATTTCGAAGGCGAAGATGCCGTTTAAGTTTTTACCCCAAATAATTTTGTATCCATGAAACAACTGATTCTTACCCTGAGCGCGCTGTTGCTGGCCCTGCCGGCGATGGCGGAGAAGTATGATCCCAGCCGGTTCGAGCGCGAGGTGCTGGTGAGCAGTAGTCGCGACGCGATCCAGTTTGAAGTACTGACCAACGGCGACATTGTGTTTGTGGAATTTGCCGGTGGCGTGAAGCACTGGAGCGCCAAGACACGCGAGGTGACCACGTTGGGCCGCGTGCCGACCTATGCCAAGGGCGAGGTGGGGCTGCTGGGCTTTGCGGTGAGCCCGAATTATTTGAAGAACGGCCACCTCTTCACGCTACATTGTCCCACGGCCAAGCAGGACACAATGCGGGTGAGCCGGTTTGTGGTGAAGGGCGACACGCTGGATGTGAAGGGTGAAGAGGTGCTGCAGCACCTCTTCACCCTTCACATCCAG
>WTHG01000184.1 GCA_011523245.1 Verrucomicrobiales bacterium
GGCTGGGCGAGGTGACCGTCACGGATCAGAAGGCTGCGGACGATGTTAATGTGCGGATGGACGAGCGGCGAGAGACCATCAAAAGCGTCCGGTGATTTAAAATGATCGCCATCACCGGCGGTGGTGGTGGTGAGCAGAGCGTAGCGTTGGTTGGCTTGGAGAGCGATTGGCTTGGGCAGGGCGACGTAGCGGAAGGCACCGTCGAGCTCGGCCTTGGTTCCTTCGGGCACGGTCACACGGGCGATCTCGGTGGGCGGCGTGGTATTCATCGCCACGAGGCGAACGGTGTGGGCGGTTTTGAGACCGCGACGTTTGCCTTTGGGATCCGGTAGGCTAGGTTGGTCGCGTTGGGTTTGGTCGGGGATAGCGCGTGCGGGGCGGATGGGTTGATCGCGATCATGGTCATCCCATAGACCGAGATGCGTGACGCGCTTTGCCTTGGTGGTCAGCGTGAATTCAAAACCAATCTCGCCGGTGACATCGTTCCGCAGATTATGCCAGCCTTCAGCTTGGATGAGCGAGGCGCCCGGCTTTAAATTCAAATCGCGTGCGTAACCGCGGTTGTGGATTTCCAATAGCTCCGCGGCCAGTTGCTTAGCCAAGATGGGATTGGTCTCAACTTCGTCGTCTTCGTAGAGGTTTTGCTCCAGATCATAAAATGCGCGCGGGATGGCGGCGCCGCGGTGGCTGTCACGAATGGACGGCAGGGCGAGGCCGCCTTCCACGAGCAGTTTGTGCGAGCCTTTGCGAATGACGAGCGTGTCGTTGGAGAAGGGCGGTCCGAGGTGACAGAAAAACACGCGCGGCCGCAAATCGGGCTGCGGCGTCTTGGAAGTCCAGTGGGGTAGGCAATCGTGGCTGTCCTGCGCCTCGTGCGGGGCGAGTTGATGGCCGGCCATACTTGCGAGCGTGGCGTAGAGGTCTGTGTGGGAGACGATGGATTTATTGAGTGTGCCACCCTCGATTTTGTCTTTCCAATACACGAGGAACGGCACGCGAATACCGCCTTCCCAGAGCTTGGCTTTCTTGCCGCGCAGCCCTCCGCTCTCGCGGTTACGGCCGAGGTTATCGCCCACGTTGGGGCCGTTGTCGCTGGTGAAAATGATGAGCGTGTTTTCGATCAACCGATGGCCCGGCCAGCGAGGGTCCTCAGTGTCACGCAACGTTGCGAGCAATTTTCCAAAGGCGATGTCGTTTTCCAAAATCATGTCGCCCCGATCGCCAGCAGGGGTGCCGTCGTTCCATCGACTAACGCCCTTTACTGCCTCGCCGTCGATGGTTTTGGGCACGGCATAATCGCCGTCTTTCTCATTGCGCTGGTAATGGTTGGAGTTGGGAACGTAGTAGAGGAAAAACGGTTCCTTGGCGTTGGCTTGGCGTTGGAGAAAGGTCTGGGCTTCGCGCAGGTACACGGGGCCGATTTGGGCAAGATCCCAATCCGGCGCGGCAAAGATGCGGCGCTCGCGGTGCCGGAAGCCAATGCGGCGCATTCGTTCGCGGTCGGTAAAGGTCCAGCGATCGTTGCGGATGTAAATGCGCGGCTCGGTGTCGAGCGAATCCTCGGTGTTGCCGGGCACCCCAAAGAATTCATCGAAGCCATGATGCGTCGGGCCATCGAGTACAGGCCGCGTGAAGTCGACATCCTCGTAGTAATAATCGGTGGCCGGTTTGCCCGCGCCGTTATCGAATGCCATGCCCACATGATATTTGCCAACGGCCGCCGTGCGATAGCCGCGTGCCTGCAGCATCTCCGGCAACGTCCTGAGCGCGCGCTGGATCATGGGCGTGTTCGGTCCGTGCGGCAGCCAGCCCTGTTGCTTGAGGTAAGCCCGGTGCGCAAACCGGCCGGTCAACAGCGCGTACCGCGTGGAGGAACACATGGAGGCTGGCGCGTACGCGTTGTTAAACACCACCGCTTGCTGGGCGAACGCCTTCAGTTGCGGCGTGCGTTGCGTCTGGGTAATCGGCTCCGATTTCGGACCCAGTCGCACACCCAAGTAAGCGCTCGTGTCACCGATCCCCATATCATCGGCCATCATCAGGACGATGTTGGGCAGCGCCGGCCGATCGGGTTGGGCCGAGGCTAGGCCGGCGAAAAATGCCAACGCAAAGAAAATTGAAATCCTACGTTTGAAAGAGTGCATAGTGGTTTATTAAAAATGATTTCCAGATCCAAGTGCTGCTGCCGGAAAGGAGTGACGCCTGTTCTGGTGGCATGTTTCAGGCGGTTAGTGCGGGCGGTTGATTAACGATCCAAATCATTCTTATCAATCGCGTTGAGCTTGGATTGTAATTGGTCCTTTAACTGTTTCAAGACCGTTGCATGTTCGGAATCGTTGATGAGATTGGTATATTGCTTGGGGTCCCTTTCCATATCGTAGAGTTCACCTGTTCTGCCGTAGTCTAGGTAGGCCCATTTCTCGGTACGCAACAAACGGCCCTTGCCACTGGAGAGGGCGGCTTTACGGACTTTGAAGGTGGGATCATCAAGCATGGTTGAGATGTCCTTGCCCTGAATGTTGCCGGGGATTTTCAAGCCGCACAGTTTTGAAACGGTAGGATAGAGGTCGATTAATTCGGTCAACGAATGGCAGACGGCGGGTTTCTTGTCGGGCACACAGATAATCAGAGGCACTTTGGCGGACTCCTCGTGAATGCTGACCTTTTGCCACATGTCATGTTCACCAAGGTGGTAACCGTGGTCGCTGGTGAAGATCACGATGGTGTTGTCGCGCTGGCCCGTTGCCTCCAGTGTGGAGAGAATCTTGCCGACCAACGTATCGATGAAGCTAACCGATGCGTAGTAGGCACGGAGCGTGCCTTTCTGTTGGTTCAAGTCCATTTGGTAATTGGCGGTCGTTCGCCGATTAGCCGGATTTTGGGGAATATCGTCCTGATCCCCCGGAATTTTGGGCGGCAAAACAATTTTTTTGAGTTGGTAAGGGTCAAAATATTTTTTCGGAGCGACCAAAGGAACGTGTGGTCGTACGAATCCCACTGCCAAAAAAAAGGGCTTTTCCATATTCTTATATTTGTGGAGGAGCTCGACGGCTTTCTGTGCCGTTTTGCCGTCCGAGTGAACGAGATCATCACCGTCGGCCTCGACGACATTGAAGCTTTGGCTGCTACCCGTGCCTTTCTTCAAGCCACCTGGATTATTCGACAACTGTTTGGCTAGTCCAGGCACCTTCGTTTCCGGTCCTTTGCTGTTGTAAGCCTCATTCCATGATTCCGGATCGTCGGCCCCGTCACTGCCCTTGGTGATATCGGGAGGAACTCCCATGTGAAAGATTTTCGAAATGCGGGCGCTGTGATAGCCATTCTTTTTAAAGTGCTGAGCCCAGCTGTCTTTGTCTGCCCCGACTTCTTTACGTCCGATAGTGTAACCCGTTGCCTTGCTGGCATAGGGGTAATACCCAAACATGAGGGACGCCCGCGAGGGGCCGCAGAAAGTGGCTTGGCAATAGGCACGTGTGAACCGGGCACCCTCGGTGGCCAACCGGTCGATGTTCGGTGTCTTGCAGATTTTGTTCCCGTAACAACCCAAGGCAGTCGCAGTGAGGTCGTCTGAGATGATGAAAAGAACGTTGGGCTTGTCTCGAGCACTAAGCGAATAAACGAATAAGAGGAGGAGTAAAGCTAGGGGACGAAAGTTCATCCGCCCAGGTTCCCATATTTTTTCACTCGGCTTGGTGTTCTTTGATTCAATTTGACTCAGGTTGTTTGAGTGGTGTTCTTCAGTAAAAACATTCGTAGTCATAAATATTTTTGGCTTTGCTGAAAACTCCTCTGGAAAGCTGGCGATGCTAGGCGGCTTTCTGCCCTCAGCCTTGACTCTTGGTTAACATTTCTATCATTCTTTGATCTGCTTGATGCGCACGTTCTTGAACTGAACAAGCGACCCATGACCAAGAAAACCTATGTGCCCTTTGCCTGGCCGCTTAAAGCGACCGATATCATCGTCTTCGAGAATGACGGTGCCGTTTAAGGTAATCTTGATGTAGTTTTTATTCATGATGACTTCTTGAAGGTTCCACTCGCCGACAGGTTTTAGAAAACCGCGTTTGGCCGCCACGCGCTTGTACAGAGAACCGTGATATTGGGTGTCCTTCAGCTTCGCGTAGCGTTTCGAGGTGTTGTCGA
>WTHG01000357.1 GCA_011523245.1 Verrucomicrobiales bacterium
TGGCAACCTCGTCCTTGCCACCGCCAACGCAGACACCAGGGTCAGTCAACTGATGGAATTTACCCGCGACAAAAAACTCATCTGGGAAGCCCGCCAGTCGAACCGCCAGTCTTTGCGCCACTTTCACATCCTCACCACCAACAGCAAACCCAGCCCCGGCCCGCTACTGCGCTAGGCCTATTCCCCCCATTTTCCTTTACGGAACACCCTCTGGAGGCTAAAAACTCCGGCCATGAAGACCCGTTCCCTGATCGTGATCACGTGCGCCCTGAGCCTTGTCGGCTGGTTGGGATGCAGCAAAAAATCCGAAACTGAAGGTAATGGTGCCCGCATTGCTTATGTGACCAATGGAGTAGATCCATTCTGGGATCTATGCGCCGCCGGTGTGCGCATTGCCGAGAAAGAATTCGGAATCGGGTGCGAGGTACACATGCCTACCAAAGGAGTAGTAGATCAAAAACGGATCATGGAAGGCCTTCTGGCTAAGGGAATCGAGGGCATCGCAGTGAGCCCGGTTGATGCCGAAAACCAAACGCCTTTCCTCAATGAAGTCGCCGCAAACTCCAAGCTCATCACACAGGATGCCGATGCGCCCAAAAGCAAACGCCTCGTGTACATTGGCACCAACAATTACAAAGCTGGGCGGGCTCTCGGCAAGCTGGTGAAAGAAGCCCTGCCTGAAGGCGGCGAAGTGATCATCTTTGTGGGCCGCCTCGAGCAGCTCAATGCCCGCCAGCGCCGCCAAGGCGTGATTGATGAGCTTCTCGAAAAGCCCGAACAGGAACTTGGCGCGGTCAAATTCGACGCCGTGGACGCCAAAAACCTTACAGCTGAAGATTCAAAATATACCATTCTTGATACCCGCACAGATAATTTTGATAAAGCCAAAGCTAAAAGCAACGCCGAGGACGCCATCACGAAGTACGAAAATGTGAAATGCATGGTGGGTCTTTTTGCCTACAATCCCCCAGCCTGTATCGATGCCATCAAGGAAGCGAACAAGGCCGGCGAAATCAAGGTCTGCGGTTTTGATGAGCAGGACGCACTGCTTCAAGCCATCAAGGACGGCAACGCCCATGGCACAATCAGCCAACAACCTTGGGAATACGGCTATGAATCCGTGAAAATGCTCAAGAACATCCTCGACGGCAAACAGCCTGAGACCGCGTTCCATGAAGTTCCCTTCCTCGTAGTCACCAAGGACAACATTGACGAGTTCTGGGCGAAGAAGAAGGAAATGGCCGAACTCGGCAAGCAGGATTAAATGGCCGAAGCCCGCACACCGCTTCTGGAGGTCCGCGGGCTGTGTAAACAGTTCCCTGGGGTTCGTGCCCTGCATGAAGTCGCGCTCAAATTGCACCAGGGCGAAGTACTCGCCCTGATTGGGGAAAACGGAGCCGGCAAAAGCACGCTCATGAAAATTCTCGCCGGCGTGCAGCCGGCGGATTCCGGAGAATACCTTATCGGAAGCGAACCCGCTCGTTTTCAAAATGTCCGGGATGCCATGGCTGCCGGCGTGGCCTTAATCCATCAGGAACTCAACCTCGCCGCCAATCTGGATCTTGCTGCCAATATTTTTCTGGGCCGTGAACCCAACCAATTTGGTTTTTTTCAAAACAGAAATATCCATAACGAAGCCGCCAAGTTCCTCGAGCTTGTCGGCCTCGATCTCCCCACCGAAACCCTCGTGGGCAATTTGCCCATCGGCAAACAACAGTTGGTGGAAATCGCCAAGGCCCTCTCCTGCAACGCCCGTGTGTTGATCATGGATGAACCCACGAGCAGCCTTTCACAAACCGAAACCGAAACTCTTTTTGAAGTGGTACACGACCTGCGACGGCAAGGCATCAGTATCATTTACATCTCCCACCGACTGGGGGAAGTAAAAGAGCTGGCCGATCGCGTCACTGTGTTTCGCGATGGCGAAAACGCTGGAGACTTGGCTAAGGATGAAATTAGTCATGACGCCATGGTTCGACTGATGGTTGGCCGTGACCTGTCCGAATTCTACGACCGCCAAATCCATAGCCCCGGCAAAGTGGTTCTGGATGTGAAACAAATCCGCACTCCGGAACATCCGAATACAGAAGTTTCACTCAAAATACACGCTGGCGAAATTGTTGGAATCGCCGGTCTCGTCGGAGCCGGCCGCACGGAATTGCTCCAAACACTGTTCGGCGTCACCCCCGCTCTCGGCGGCACGATTCGAATAAATGGCGAACTCATTCGCCCCCAAAGCCCCCGCGATGCGATCGCCGCCGGCATGGCGCTAGCGCCCGAAGATCGCAAGCTACACGGGTTGGTTTTGCCCATGACCGTCCGCGAAAACGCCAGCCTTGCCAGCCTAAAGCGCGATCAAAATAAGGGGCTCCTGAACTTTCCCGCCGAGGAGGCCGTTGCCGAGGAAGCCGTCGAACAGCTCCAGATCAAGACCCCCCATCTCGAGCAAGTAACCCGTTTTCTATCCGGCGGCAACCAACAAAAAATCGTGCTCGGCAAGTGGCTCGCCCTTACCCCGCAGCTGCTCATACTGGATGAACCCACCCGCGGTATTGATGTGGGGGCCAAGCGCGAGATTTACCGGCTGATGGAAAAACTCGCCGGGGAAGGAATGGCTATTCTCTTTGTCTCCAGCGAAATGGAGGAAGTGCTCGGTATGGCGGATCGCGCACTCGTGATGCATGAGGGTCGCATCGCCGGCGAACTGGCCCGCAACGAACTCTCTGAGGAAGCTATCATGCAACTCGCCACTGGAACCCCACTCGCCGCCTAATCGTTTACCCAGACACACTGATGAATAAAAATACCCTCGGCATATTCGGTTTGCTCGTCGCCATCTTCGCGGTCACGGCCCTGTTGAATGACAAATTCATCAGCGCCTACAACATGCAGAACCTCATCAAGTGGTCGAGCCTCTATGCCGTGATGAGCATCGGCGTGGCTTTTGTGATCATCACCGGCGGTATAGATCTTTCCATCGGGTCAGTCGTGGGCCTTGTTGCCGTCGTGCTCGCCTACCAGCTCAAGATCAAGGGAATCGACCCCACTCAAGCGATTATCACCACGATGTGCATGTCGCTCCTGATCGGACTCATCCACGGCCTGTTGATTACAAAAGCCAAAATACAGCCTTTCGTAGTGACCTTATGTGGTCTGCTAATTTACCGCAGCCTAGGGCGGTGGCTCACCGACAATCAATCACTGGGCCCCGTTCCACTGGAAGAAGATAAAGGATACGCCAACATCGACACGATCAACTCTCTAGACCATATTTTCAGTGGAAAAATTGCCATCACAGACTCCTTTAACCTCCCTACCCCAGCTCTTTTTTTGCTCGTTCTAGGCATCGCTGCAGCCCTGTTTCTCAACCGCACCATCTGGGGCCGTTACCTTTTTGCCCTAGGCAACAATGAAGAAGGAGCCCGTTACAGTGGAATCAATACCGATAATATGAAGATCATCGCTTACGTGATTTGTTCATTCATGGCCGGCCTCGCCGGACTTCTTTTTGCCTTTGAGCTGGATTCCGTGCAACCGGCTCAAACTGGAGAGTTTTACGAACTTTATGCGATCGCTGCTGCTGTCCTTGGAGGATGCAGCCTCCGTGGGGGCGTCGGTTCTATTTTGGGAGTCATCATTGCAGCCGCCGTTATTCGGCTCATTTATAACTCCATCAATATGCTTGGCATTTCCACCCACCTAGAATTTGGCATCCTCGGTATCGTAATCCTATTGGGGGTCATGGCTGATGAATTCCTTAAGCGCTACTCCGCCCAACGTGATGCCGCTAACCAAAAAGAATCCTAGATGACCCTCCCCCGCGAACAGCGGTTGCTATTGACGGTTGGTTTGGGAGTTTTTGCCTACGCCATTCTACGATATCACGTAGTCAAAAGTGTCCCATGGGAGCATCTGCCGCTTTACACCACCAACAAGGTCTTCGCCGTTGTGGGCCTAGCAGGTTTGGTCGGCTCGCGCCTTGCCGCCGGGCGCGAATGCCGCCAGCGCTTCGGCCTTGCCGGTCTTTGGTGCACCACCGTGCACGTGCTCATGAGCCTGCTCTTGATGGGGCAGAATTACTTCCAAAAATTTTATTTGGAAACCGGTAAACTCACTTGGCAAGCCGAACTCTCGATGGCC
>WTHG01000087.1 GCA_011523245.1 Verrucomicrobiales bacterium
CCGGCGCCGATGATTAAAACATTCGCAGGGGGCGTCCGGCCGGCCGCAGTGATCTGGCCTTTAAAATAACGTCCGTAATGCTGCGCGCCATTCAGCACCGCGCGGTAGCCCGCAATGCCAGTTTGCGAGCTAAGCACATCCATCGGTTGAGCCCGGGTGATTCGCGGCACGCAGTCCAAAGCAAATGAAGTGATGCGCTTGGCTTCCAGTCGCTTGATCAAATCAGAATTTTGTGCGGGATAAACCAGACTGATCAGCGCGCGACCTTCGGGGAGCCGGCCAATTTCCGCATCATTTGGTGCGTGAACCTTGAGGATCAGCTCAGGCTCGGTCCATGCCGTAGCGGTATCCACCACCTTGGCCCCAGCAGATTCATAGGCGGCATCGGGAGCACTGCAGCGGTCTCCCGCGCCCTGCTCCACCCACACCTCATGCCCGGCGCTCACCCATTTCTCCACCGCCTCGGGCGTGGCAATCACACGGCGCTCACCCTCGAATGTTTCGCGAACAATGCCGAGCTTCATGCGCGCAGAGCCTCCACAAGTCGAAGGGCTGCCATGGCAACCTTGTGCTGAACAAACTGATTTACCAAAACGGTCATGCTGACTGCGAGCGTCCTCCCGCAGCGCGGGAAATTTGGCATGCGATTGCCAAATGAAAAGCCTAATTTATCAAGGGCCGCTTGAACGTGAGGTCTGCGCCTGCTACTTTTCGCGCCATGCGGATTCTTTCCGGCATCCAACCTTCCGGCGCGCTGCACGTGGGCAACTACTTCGGCATGATGCAGCCGGCCATTGAACTCCAAAACGAGGACGAGGCATTTTATTTCATTGCCGATTACCACTCAATGACCTCACTCTTCGACGCCGAGCAACGCCGCCAAAACACGCAGGATGTCGCTCTGGACTTCCTCGCCTGCGGGCTGGACCCCGCCAAGGCCATCTTCTTCCGCCAAAGCGATGTGCCCGAGGTCACCGAGCTTACCTGGCTGCTCACCACCCTCACCCCCATGCCGATGCTGGAGAATTGCCACAGCTACAAGGATAAGCTCGCCAAGGGCCTCAAGCCCAATCATGGCCTCTTCGCCTACCCCGTACTGATGGCCGCCGATATTTTGATCTACGACAGCAATGTGGTGCCCGTCGGCCGCGATCAAAAACAGCACGTGGAGGTCACGCGCGATATTGCCGTGAAATTTAATTTGACCTACGGCGAGACCTTTGTGATGCCCGAGCCGCGCATCCGCGCCGAGGTCGCCGCCGTGCCCGGCACTGACGGCCAAAAGATGAGCAAGAGCTACGATAACACCATCGAGATTTTCGGCGACGAAAAGCCGTTGCGTAAAAAAATCATGCGCCTCGTCATGGACAGCCGCACCCCCGAGGAACCCAAGCCCGATGCCGACCAAAACATCGCCATCCAGCTCCTCAAACTATTCGCCCCCGCCGACATCGCCCAGTCCACCGAGGATCAACTCCGCGCCGGCGGCTACGGTTACGGGGACCTCAAGAAAACCCTCTTCGAGCACTACTGGGAACATTTTGCGGAAGCCCGCGCCAAGCGCGCCGAGTTGGAGAACAACCTCGATTACGTCAACCAGGTGCTCAACGACAGCGCCCAAAAAGCCCGCGCCCTCGCCACCACCGTCCTTGACCGCGCCAAGAAAAACTGCGGACTATGTTAGCCGGCCTTCCACCCGGCCACTTCCTTCAGAATTTCCTCCCGTGAACATTTCGGACGCAGCACGAGGCGGGCGCGATATTTGTATTCCTCGTTCACCTCGTACTGAGGCACGATGAATTGCCAATCCCACGCGGGGTTGGTGGTATTCAATTCCTTGTTGTAACCACCGCCGCTGGGGGAATGCGTGAAGCGAATGCCGTCGGCTTTCTCAAACATGAGAATGTATGTCAGCCCCTCAAAATTTCCGTAATAAAACGGCCGCCCGTAGCGCATGCGCGAAATATTTTTAAACAACGCATCGCGGCTGCCTTCAAGCCAGGTGAGTTTGAAATCATCGCCCTGCGCGAGCACAGTGCTTTCGTCATCGTGCTCCTGCGTGCAGAGCTGCATCCACATGTCCTCCTTCGCCCGCCAGCCGCCGCGGAAGTACATGCTCTTGTCGAGGGGCGCGTTGATGTAGCTGGCCCAAAATATGCCGAACCAGCCACGCTCGTGCACGTGCTGGTGAGGTTTGCAGCGGAACTCAAAATCAATGTAATGCGGCGCCTCCAGCGTGAAGGTGGTCCAGCTTTCCATGTGGAAATTCGGCGTGGGCGGCTGGTGCAGCTCGGCGGTGGCGGCGTTCACCTTGCGAAAAGTCATCGGGGCCCGGCGCGGTTCAAAAAACACATCCCGTCCGCCAAACTCCGTCTCGCCATTAAACACATGTTCGAGGTTTAGCCCGGCAATCCCCGGCACAAACACGCTGCGGGTGCTCTGCTTGTGCCTCAGACTCCACAGACCGTTGTACCCGGCCCGATGCCCCTGATGCGCCGCATTATCGCCAATCACAGCGGTGAGATCGCCCACGGAAAATTGATCATGTGCCATGACCAACTATGACCGGCAAATAGCCGCTGGACAGGCAAAAAAGATTGCGTCACCCTTTTGAATCGGTAGGCTTGCCCCTCAGTCCAATGACTACCCCCTAGGGCCTCGGCCTATCGGGATTTATAAACCAAACAATATACAGACTATGAAAAACCTCATTGCTCTCATTGCCGTGATCTTCGCGGTGAACGTTCAGGCCGGCGAATACCCGGACATCTCCATCGCTGACCTCGAGAAAGCGATTAAATCCGGCAAGGTGGCCGTCATCGATGTGAATGGCGCCAAGTCCTTCACCAAGCGCGGCCACATCCCCGGCGCGGTTTCCTACAGCAACAAGGACGCCCTCGCCAAGCAGCTGTCCAAGGTGGACAAAGACACCCTCGTGGTGGCTTACTGCGGCAACAGCAAGTGCTCTGCCTATAAGCGTGGCGCCTCCGCTGCCGAAGAGCTGGGCTTCAAGAACGTGAAGCACCTCTCCGCCGGCATCGCTGGCTGGCTGAAGGCCGGTAAGAAGGTTGAGAAGAACTAGAGTTCCTCTCCCTCAACAAATTCACAGGCGCCTGCGGGCGCCTTTTTTTGTGCCGGAAGAAAGGGTGAACTGGCTCCGCACTATTTAACTGCCGTATACGAAGGCAAAGTTGCCAAGAGGATTTCGTGGATGACCTGTTTTTCTTTGGCGGGCAGATGCGCGCCCACCGGATGATCGGATGTCAGGGCGGTTCGAAGTTGATCGAGCACAGCCGACTTTAATGGGGTCGGCAGCCCGGTGAATGCAGCACTATGGATCATGTAGCTGCAACGGTGCTTAAACATTCGCGAGCGCAGATCGAATTCGCGCAGAGACCGGCCTTGCGGCGTCTGGCGCGCGCGGGCGAGGAAGAATTGTTTCAGGTTGGCGTCCCCGGTCACGCCGCCGGCCGGCAACGGAGTTTCATCCGTAAACAATAAATACTGTGCCAACACCTCGCTGTGTTTCCGGATCACGGCTTCAGCTTCGCCGGCAGCCAGAGCGGCCCGCGTATCGTAGGTGGCCTTGATCGCCCGGTTCACAAATCCCACCTGATGTTCCTGCAGCAGATGCGCCAGTACATCGCTGGTGGCCACGGGATAAGTTGCCCAGCGAAACTGTTTGGCCGGAGGGTTCGGATAAGTCTTGATGGCGCCGGAAACAAATTCTCCCACGAGATTGGCCCGATGGCGTTCGATCCCGTGTTTCCCGGTCAAATGCCAGCCGCCGAAGCGGTCTTTTAAGGGGATCGCATGGCCCGTGCGGTCGTTCCGGAAGGATTCCAGACTGCCGCCACCGATGGCCGGCACCACACTCTTAAGCAACAGCCCCGGCACCCGGCCAATTTCAAACTCGGCATGGCAATTGAAACAGCGCGCACTGCGCTCAACTTTCACCGGGGCCGGGCCGCGCGGAATATCAAAGATATAAAAAATCCCGCCCAGACGTGGATCAATCGAGACGATCTCCAACTGACCGCCCGGCACCCAGCCCACATAGATATCTTCATTAAAATACAACGCCCGCGGATTGCGTGGCGAAATGCTGCGTAGTTGCAAACTAGTGGTGGAGTACACC
>WTHG01000025.1 GCA_011523245.1 Verrucomicrobiales bacterium
GTCCGCGCGAGGAACTTTTCGATCTGCGCAAGGATCCGCACCAGATGAAAAACGTCGCTACCGATCCCGCTTACGCTAAAGAAAAAGCTGAGCTTCGCGCACGTCTTCTAGCCTACCTCAAGGCCACCAACGATCCGCGCCTGATCGAAAACGGCAAGTTCTTCGAAAACCCGCCTTTGTCCGGTACGGCCCAAGACCCCAAGTAAAAAAGAGCTGCGCGTTAACGCCACTCAAAGCAGTACAGACACCCTGTGTGATTAATGATCAGGCGAGCAACGCGCTCAGGGGACCACGTTGACTGGCCGGTTCGAGGTTTTGATCAAGTTGACCGAATGTATCTTGTTCCAGACCAGCGGCATGAGCCAGAGTGTTATAAAGATTCGCAATCGTGTGGTGCCCGGATTTTTGGTAGACGGGATATTGTAAGTAACGGCCCGTAGTTTTGAGGCGACCACCCAGATTGCCGACCAGCACGAACGGCCATTGCGTGGCGCTGGCGTGATGTTTCTCCCCAGCATCGGAGAAATAGGCAATGAGCGTGTTGTCGAGCATGGTGCCGTCGCCCTCCGGGGTGGCGGCTAAGCGTCGAGCCAAACGACCAATCTGGTCGAAATGCAGCTTGCGGATGTTACGCCGGTGTCCGATGGGATCAGCGCCTTCGCCATGGCCGAGCCCGTGCACCCCCTTGTCCACGCCGAGTCCGGAGTAAACGGTGCTCAGCGTATCGGGTCGAATAACAATCATGTTCGACAACCCGGCAATGAGGGCGGCAGTGGCGATATCAAAGTGCGCCTCGATGCGGTCTGTCTCCACGGTGGAGGTGTATTTATCGCTCACCTTCGGCGCGTGCCGACGCACTTGAGCTTCCAGACCCTTTAGTCGGCGTTGGCGATGGCGCAATGATTCGAAGCCATCCAGATACACCTCGAGCTTTTCTTTTTCGACCCCGCCGATGCGTTGATCGAGGCGTTTGATATCGTCCACCAGAAAATCAAGCAACGTGCCCCGCAGCCGGTTTTCCATTAGATCTTCCTCATTAGTTGCGGCCACGGAGAAGAGTTCCTTGTAGGCCGCCAACGGCGTGGCCTGGTAGGGCAGTTGCCGGTTGCGCGCAATGGCAGATAGGCCGGGATACACAATGCCGTCGTGCACAGAAGGCCCTCCCATCACCTTGCCGCCAACCGAGAGACCCACATGCGGGAATATCGCCGGTAAGTGCCGAGCCATGACCCCGTCAAATGTAGGCCCGATGATGTTACCCCAATCATGCTCGCCACCGGCCTTATAACAGCCCATGGCACCAAACCAACTGGAGTGACCGCCTCGACACATCTTTCCGGAAAGCCCCTCGATAATCGCCAGGCGATCCTTCACTGGCTCCAGCCCAGCCATGGATTCGTGCAGGGTCAGCTTCGCCAACGGCTGGTCGATGAGTTTTTCAGTGGGTTTCAGCGACAAGGCCTGGCGATAATTGGGGCCGGGATTATTGGCCTCACCTTTGATCACGCGGTCAGCGGTCAGTTCTTGAGGCACCAGTTCGGCCGGGGTGAGGCCGGAGCTTTTCACCACAAATACCATTCGCAGCGGTGGCCGTTTGCCTTCTGCTTCAGCGCGGGCGTTTGCCAAGAAGGGCATTAACAACGGGCTCACATTTAGGGCGGCTGGAAGCAGCGAGGTTTGCTGAATAAACTGGCGTCGCGTGGACTTCATTTCAATGGCCAAGGTTATCGGTGAAATTTATTTTCGGTACAAGAATGAATCGGATGTGAGTAGTGAAACGACAAGCGCGCGAAAGCTACCACCTTCCTTCACATAAGCGGCATCGGCGGCACGAAGGGTCGGCGAATCGGTCATCATCTCATTTCGCCCCATCCAGAACCGGAACGCGTGACGCACAAAACTCTGGCGAACCCGCTTAGAACCGGCGAGGCGATGCATCAGTTCGCGCACGTCCTTTACCTCTCCATCCAATTCCGAATCCCCCGAATTCAGAATGGCACCATGCGTTTGCAGGGGCGCTGTGTTCTTCGGCTTGCCCAATGCACGCGTGTGGCCGAGTCCTTCGCGTTCCCGAAAACGTCCAAAGTCCGTAAACGCCTCAAACGGCATTCCGAGCGGATTCATGCGCTGATGACATTGCCAGCAATATTCCTTACGCGTGACATCCAGCCGTTGGCGCAGGGTCTTATGGGGATCCTCCGGCACGGCGGCATTAACCGTAATGGGCACATCGGGCACCACACCGGCCAGAAGATGTTCACGAATCCATTTGCCCCGGCGAATCGGATCATTCTCAAAATTACCACTCCACGCCACCAGCCAGGCTGGATGCGTCAACAATCCCACGCGACCACCGCCGGGCAAGGTAAACGGCTGATCAATTGGAAAGTCCCAGGAACGCTCATCAAGATTGTAAAAACGTACGGTTTGGCGCCAGGTCGGGTTGGCCTGAGCCATGGGCCGTAGCCCTTGTTCCTCGGTGCGCGTGATGAAGTACCGATAATTTACATCTCGCGGATTTTTGTTTTTGCGTGCCTTTTCAATGATGCTCTTGACGCGCCGCTCATACTCCGTGGTGGAGCCGGGCCATTTCACAAAATACTGTTCCGTGGTCAGCAATTGCTTGAGCACCTCGCGATCCTGTTTCACCCAATACAGCACCAACTGATCTGCGTCCTGGATTAGAAAGCGCGGCACAAAATTCCGGTCCGCGCGATCACCTTTGAAGACCGTGCCGGCGGTGTGATAGCCGAAGAATTCGCGGAAAAACCGCAGGATACGCACCTTGTCGATGGCCTCGTTGTCCCAAATCTGCGTCACCACCGCGGCCACATCCTCGCGCGTTTTTAATTTACCGGACTCGGCCAACTCCAACAAAGAAGGCGGCTGCGGACGGCGACTCCGATCATTGGGCTTTGGAGGGCCCACCATCAATTGATCCGGTGGCAGGTCAGTAAGTGCTAGTGCAATGGCATGCGCCAATTCATAAGGCGAGAGCATCCGGCGCCCGTGCGCATCCTTCGGCCCCAGCCCCACCTCCATGCGATAGATGGATTCTGGCCGCAGCAGCACAGCCATTGCCAGAGTGCGCAAACCGCGGCGTTTGCCGCCAATAGCGATGACCCGTTCCAGCAAGCCCGTAAACTCCCGCAATTCCTCGGCTGAAGGAGCGCGATTTAGAACTAGCCGAAATTCCTCCGTCACCGCGGCTTCCAGTTGTGCCGTGGTGGCCTCCTCGGAGGCATCAATGATCACCTGAAAACTTTTCGGCATCTTAATAATGAGTCGCTCGATTGGCTCCTTGGTCTTGCGATCCTTTTCCATTTTCTTGAACCCGAAAGTTTGGTACTGCGCAATCTGTCGACAATTGAGCATTAACTGACTAAGCGTCGCCGCATCAGCCTGTGCAAGGTGCGCGTAATTACTCGCCAACCCCTTGCCATCTCCCACCACAAATGGCCGACTCAATGGTCCCCCTTGATTGAGCTGGCGACCATACCGTGCAATACCGTTTTCATACGCCTCCGGATGCACCCGCCAAAGCCGCGGCGGGCTATAGGCCGGACCGGGTTCAGATCCATCAAAGAGCTTGCGGTGATCCAAGAGATTGGCGTAAGCCGGATGCTGCAGCCGATGGTCGACATCCAACTCATGACCAGCGTCGGCCAATGCCTTTTGGACAGGGATGGTCAACGCATCGATCGCCTCCGCAGACGGCTGTGATTTACCGGCAGGCGGCATTTGACGGAACTTCAACACCTCTACGACTTTCGCCCAACGTTTGGGTTGGTCGCCGAGCCGGGCCGGATCCAAATCATGCAGCGTCACATCACCGCGCTGCTTTTCTTCACCGTGGCATGCCACGCAATGCTTGGAGAAAAAGGACTGACTCCGTTCGGCTAAATCTGCGGGGATCGCCGGCGGCGCTTTCAACTCGCGATGTAACACCACTCCGCTGCCAGACACATTCGGCGGCCGGACTTCGGCCGACATTAAGTTGACCAATGAAACAAAAACGAATCTATGCAACCACAGAGAGAATCTCATCAGCCTGTAACCAGAGGCTAGGCGCGCTGGAGCCTACGGCAACTAAAAACATAGCCGCAACCGAGTATCATTGACAGGTCGTCATCCGGC
>WTHG01000461.1 GCA_011523245.1 Verrucomicrobiales bacterium
GCCAAAAACAAGGAATACTCGGGCAGCATCGGAGGAACCGCCATCTACGCCGTCCTATATGAAACCGTTGCTGGCCATGGCCGCACTGGTGCTCCTGGGCTTTTTCATCAACGCCTTGGTGCAGCCGTCGTCGGCACCGGTGCCTCCCGCGAATCAGATGGCCGGGATCGACTCTGATAAACCCATCGCCCGGGTGAAAGGATTGAGCGGGTCACTCGTGTACACTGGCGACCGAGGCACGGTGCGCAATGACTTGGCCATGGGGTCCCGCCTGTCCGGCGGCACAATCGAAGGTATGACGCCTGATGCTTGGTTTGAATTGGAGTTTTCTGATGGGTCTACAATTATGATTACCGGGGTTTCTATGCTCACCTTCTCTGATGAAGGTCAAAAGAAACTGCGCCTTAAGGAGGGCGGGTTTTCTGCAAATGTGAACCCACAGCCCGAAGGCAAACCTATGCTTGTTTTGACTCGGACCGCTCTCTTTGAAGTTATGGGAACGCGATTTAGCGTGGATGCTATGCCTACTGCAGCGACACTTACCGTGAGCGAGGGCCGCGTGAGGGCGACACGTTTGAGTGACAGCAAATCAGTGGAAGTAAGTGCGCAACATCGTGTGGTGGCTTCTCAGAATTATGAGTTGATTCCTGAACGCCTCCCTGATTCGGTGTTCACTTGGCAAAGTCAATTTGAGAAAGGTATAAAGCAAGGGAATGGAGACTGGATTCCGGCACAAGGCAATGAGCCGGCTCATCTGAGAGCGATACCTTACACGATTGATGCTAAGTTAGACCCGCAGCAGAGAACGCTCTACACGATCTCAACAAAGGTTACTCAGGAAGATAGTCCATCTGTGATTCTTACACCGGGCTCGAGAATTCGTGTGCAAGGTAAAATAGATAGCCCTCACCGAATCTGGTTTGGCCTAACCTTACGTAAACCGGATGGCGGTTTTGCCGGTCATTTTCAGATTATTGTGCCGGCTGAGCGGTTTCGTGCCGGAGAAGCATTTGATGTTACTCTGAACCCTGAAGAATATCACTTAGATCCTTCATTAAAGAAGTGGGCAGCAGATTTGGCAAAAACCCCCTTCAATCTCGAAATTGGTTCTCTTTGGTGCCATTCCCTTTGGGATCCAGTTGGCTTGCAGGTTCATAAGATGGAAATCATTCCTGCTCAGGAATAAGGGCGCTTAGATTCAATCGAAACAGCAGTTTTTCGGTGGAATTATTTCATCCGGGAAAACTCCAGCGGCTTGAGGTAAAGCCGTTGTGTTTCTCCCGTTAATAAACCACGGACCTTTTTCTGAGCTGGATCCGACTGTAATGCTTTCCAGTTGAGGTCAGCCTGGGTGCGGCTGGAGTGGCGGTGGAGGGTGTACATTGTGTTTTCGGATTCGGGGCGGTCATAAGCGAACCAGTTGCCCAGGGTGTGGATGCCGTGCTTGAGGTGCAGATTTACGCCGTGATCGCGGTGGTGTTGGTGGAGGGCGGCCAGCTTTCCCTGCGCGGCGGTATGGATGCGCAGCTCATAGATGTTGGGATTATTGCTGCGGGTGGATTCGTTGAGGAATTTGTTGGGCGTCAGAAAAATACTCTCGGGACGGCCACTGAGGAGGCGCTGGAATTCAGGCTGCTCCAGCACGCCGCGCTTCCATTCGGGGTCGTGGGTAAAGGCATTCCAGTTTCGATACGCGGCATAGCGGGAGGCGTGCTTGAGAATGTAGACGAAACGCCGCTTTTCCTTGGCGGTGCCGTCGGTGGGCAGCCAGTAGCCGATGGGCTCCATCTTGTGTTTGCGAAACAGCCGGTCGGTGTGCTCACGAAAGCGCTTGATCAGGTGCCCGAGCCGATCTTCGGCGGCGGCATAGATGCGCAGCTCGTACACGGGCCCGACATCGACGCGCGGCATGCGCGGTGAACGCTCGGCCAACAACGGCGCGGGCGCGGCTTTTTCCGCACCGACGGCCGCGGATAGGGGCGCGCGGAAAATCCAGGCGAGGTTGTCGGAGATCTTGTTGCTGGAGTCATGACCACCGATAAAAATTTCCCTGGGATCAAACGGCGACCGGCAAAAAGCGCGCGGAGAGACCAGCAGCGTCTTGCCTTTTTTGTACGGGCCGTTGACCTCCTGCACGGAATATTTACCGGTGGCGGTGCGAACGGCGTAGAGGGCACCGGCATAAAAACGGCTGCCGGGCCAGGCAAGTTCCGGTTTGCCGGCCATGCTGCCGTAGAAGCCGGTGATATGGACGGGCTCACCAGTGGCGGGATGCGGGACGGGGTACATCATGTTATGGCCGCCGAGGGTGTAGGGCCCCTTCACGCCGAGATGCCGACTCATCAGCTGGCCGAGATTGGCCTCGTCGTGCAACGTGTAGCCACCCTTGCCATCGGGATCGAGCCGCTTCACTTGGCTTTGCGCTCGTTCGCCCGGTGCCCACACGAAGAGCAGCGATTGGCCTTTACCGTTGGTGTTTTGGATGGCGGTCAACCCGCGGATGCCACCGACATCGGTGTCCGTATCTTCGGCCAGATTGAGAATCTCCTCCCACTGCGGGCGTTTGCCATCAATGCGGCGGAAGATGGAGGATCCTTCGGAAAAGTGCAGCGCGTCATTGGCCTCGGCGATGCCCAGTGGGCGCGTGAAAAAACTGCCCTTGGTGAGAAAGGGGAATTCCACATGGCGATCCCAGCGGATACGGGAGGGTTCGCGCGGATCATACACGCCGCTGATGATGCCGGGATTGCCAAGCAGCAGGAAGATGCGGTCTACGCCTGTAACGCGGTCGCGATAAACCTGCATGTCACGCGGCACCCAGCGTACTCCGCCGGCATTGGAGCCGTGCCGCACGAGGGTGTGATGCCATTTGCCGGCGACATCATCGCGCACCCAGGCGGACACCGCGCCACCGCGCTCGAAATTCGATCCCGCCGCCATCACCAGCAGTTGCTTTGGCGCATTGAGCACGCGCCCTTCACCAGTGGTGGTGAAGAAAACGGACTTGAGAATGTTGCCCTTCATGTACTCCAGCCCGAGGTCGTTGGCCTTGCCGAGATCCAGATCCACCTGCCACTGGCCGTCCGCCTTGTCGAGTCGTAGCACTTGCGCGGATTGCTTTTGTCCGTCGGGCGGAATCACCCATCGTGCATCGAGCCAATAGCCATTTGCCGCAAATAATTTCCCGCCATGCGCGGCAAGGTGCATGATCTCCGAGCCTCCGGCCCATTTGCCCTGCGCATCAAAGTAGCCCGCGTCAAAACTCTGCCGCCACTGGGCAGGCGCGGCGGCAGCAGTAAAGGCGAGACTACACAGGATGAGAGTGCGCATGATCACGGGCAAAGCGTGGAGGCGCAATGTGTTTCGAGCAAGGGGAATTCACCACAGAGGCTGCCTCTGTGTTCGAAATTATTCCCGGAACGGTTTGCTGCGAATGACCTCCCGAAGGATGGGACGGAGCTTGAATTTTTCACCGGCGGTAGCCTCAGCGATTTGATCGACCGTCAGGGCATCGGCCGGTGAGAGCTCACGCGCCAGGGCAAACCGTAGGAGGTGCGCGGTGAACGCCTTAGCAAAGCGTTTATCTTCCTGCACGATGGATTGCTTGAATTTCACGGGATCGGCAAAGGGATACTTGCGCAGGAGGGTGCCGCTGGCGTCCACGTCGCGGCCGTTTTGGTATTTGTCACGCCAACGTCCGGTGATGTCGAAGTTCTCCAGCGCAAACCCGAGCGGATCCAGGCGCGAATGGCAGCCAGCGCAGTCGGGGTTTTCGCGGTGCTTGGCGAATTTCTCGCGGATGGTGAGGTTCTTGGGGCCGGCATCCTCGTTGAGGGGTGGCACATCGTTGGGTGGCGGGGGCGGCGGATCATTGAAGATTACCTCTATGATCCACGCGCCGCGGGCGATTGGGTGGGTACGGTGGGTGCCGTTGTTCATGCTGAGCATGGCGGCACTGGTGATGATGCCGCCGTAGCGGGGGTTTTCCACGGGCCGGCGGGTAAAGGTTTTACCACGCAGTTTGTTGCGCACCTGATTATCGAATTGTTGCCGCGCGGCTTGTTGCACTTTGCCGACATCCTTTTTCGGCGGGAGCTTTTGCAGAATCTCACGCGCCTGCTTG
>WTHG01000135.1 GCA_011523245.1 Verrucomicrobiales bacterium
AGTTGCGCCGCTCGAGGATGATGTCGCCTGGCTGCAGCTGAGTTTGCGCTAGCGTACGCTGAACGAGGCCCTCCGAGATAAACGGTTCCCGTCGGACGATACGCGTATCGCCCATGAAGGTGGCCATCATTTTCTGAACCTCGTAAAACGGCACATGGACATCCTCCTCCAGTCGCCGGCCAACCCGCGAAAACCAAGCACGAAAGGAATTAAGCTGGATGGTCTGGACGGCCTGCTGACCACGGACAATCCGGTCAGCCAACCATTCAAAATTCTCCCCTGCCCCCCCCTCGCGCCGCCAGCGGCCGGCATGCCTTTTGAAATGTTTGCCGTACGTGTCGTACAACGCCAAGTGATGCTGATCGGTCACGCTGTGATAGACCACCTCAAATTGGCCCGGCTCTAGCCAGCCCGGTTCGCCTTCATTGAGTTTGGATCGGGCGGACTCGTTATCACGATATTTCGCCACGAAGGTCAGGCCCGCTTCCAACGCCACGGACGCCGCCCCGTAACCGACCAGGAAACACCGGTCACGCAAAGCATCGTCCTGCACTTTCTTGAACCCGATATACACACGCGCCAGATGGAGCAGATCTTTACGGTACCCCATGTAGCGGATAAACAAATGCCGAATCGCACGGCTTTCATCCGGTAAATACTCGGCTTCACTCCCGTGATTCCCATCGCGTTTCATGCGGGCGGTAATGCGCGCGTGCAGGGCATTAGCATCAGCCCGCAACGCGTCCATGCCTTCCGCCAGTTTTTTGAGCCGCAATTCATCACGCTGAAGTTGCTGCTCCAGTTCCACCGCCGGCAACTCGGCAAGCAACGAGTGGGTGTTATCAAAGGGGCTCGGTGGCGGCATGGTTAATCTGCCGAAATAAAAACTACCCGCGCACAACGCCAGCGCGCCGACTCCAATCAAGGCCGGCCGCATCCAACCGGGTAATGGCCGTGTGTTTTTAGGTCGTTGCTTCAGCCAACGCCCAATGATCACTAACGAGCCGCCGAGCGCGCCAAGAGTCATTGCGCCTACCAGCCATTGCCACCATGCGGGCAGAGTAGTCGTTGGATTATTGCGAAACGCCAACCCCACCAGCAACATTCCTAGGCCGGCAGTAAAGCCTAGTGTGGTGCGCCCTGAATTCCATTCCCAACGCGCGCCTGCCCGCCACAAGACTTGCAACCAACCCAGCCCCACGGCTGTCACCACCGTACCCCACCAAAGCCGCCAGCCCAGCACCGAAGGATGCACCCGCCAGGGCTCTGCCCACACCAGCATTTGATAAAAAATCTGCGACGCCACCACAAACCCCAGTGCTATACGCCCCAGACGTGTAAGCGGCGAATTTAACGGATGAGACATCCGGGCAAATGCCGCGCCAGTGAAAACCCCGAACGCACAAAAACCCAATTGCCCCATCGGTGAAGGAAAGCGCCCCATAAAAAACCCCACCAAAAGCAGGAGCAACAGCACCAAAGCCGCACTCCACTGCACCAAGGCATACCAAGGTCGCCAGCCGTTGGGGGAGGAGGATGAAGATCCGTATTCGCTCACGCCATTAGCCTAATCAATTGGGGGCCGTTACTCCACCGCTTTCTGAATAGCCTGCAGCATAGGCTGAATACTGGTCTCATTCACTTGCGCCTCAACGAATCGCGCCACGATCTTGCCCTGATGCACAAGCACGGCAGTCACCGATGCCTTCGGGTCCAGTCGCCACGCTTCCGGTCCGATTGCCGCTCCCGGATATAGCGTCAACGCGGAGGACACCAGCCGGATACTTTGCTGCGCGCGCGGCAGCTGACGGGCGACCTCCTCCTGCTTCTCCGTCATCCGCACCACTACCTGATACACGCCCTTGTTTTGCTTAGTGATGTGCGTATCGATCGCCCGTAAATAGCGCGCCGTGGGGCGGCTCCAGCCTTCGTCCGTAAGCCACACCACCACGGTCGGCTCATTCGCGCGTACTTCGAGGTAATCAACAATCTTTCCCTCATATTGGCCCGTCAAATCCTTGACCTTAAGAGCCGGCGCTGCCTGGCCGGGTTTTGGGCCGGAATCAATCTCCGCCGCGCTCAAGGACATAGCCCCTGCCGTGAGCAGAAACAATAGGTGAATCCGCATCACCACATCCTAGAGCTTTGCCTTCGGCTGGCAACCCCTTAACATTCGTGCCGATGAAATTCTGCCTCAACACCAGCACCATCAAGCCCCAACCATTGTTAAAGAAAATCGAACTGGCCGGGCAAGCCGGCTACGACGGCATCGAGCTGTGGATCAACGACGTCTATGATTTCATCGGACGCGGCGGTGAAGTCCGCGAAGTGGAGCAGGCGCTGGCCGACCACGGCCTCATCGTCCCCAGCATGATTGCCATCCGTCAATGGGGCGACATGGATGGCTGGGAATACCAACTCGTCAAAGACGAAGCACGACGCCGGTTCGCCCTCGCCGCCCGGCTGGGCGCGCCGTACATCGTCGCCACCCCGCCGCTGGAACTCGCCCGACAGGATCATCTACCCGAACGCTACGTGGACCTCCTGGAGATCGGCCGCCAGGAAGGCATCCGGCCCACATTCGAGTACATCAGCTTTTTCAAGAGCGTCTACAACCTCCCCGATGCCTGGCGCATCGTACAGGAAGCTGACGATCCCGATTCTACCATCATCCTCGACGCCTTTCACAACTGGAACAGCAACTCCTCCCTCGACGATCTGCGCGCCATTCCGCTGGAGAAAATCAGCCATTACCACATTGATGACGCCCATCCGGAGATAGCCCCCACCAAACAAAAGGATCCGGACCGCGTCATGCTCGGCGAAGGCCAAATCGATCTGGCCGCCGAATTAAAGGTCCTGAAAGAAAAAGGCTACGACCACACCATGAGCTTGGAACTCTTCAACGCCGACCTCTGGGAACAGGATCCTCTGGATGTCATCTCCAGCGGTCTAACTAAAATGAAAACTCTCTGGGCCGAAGCCTAAGCAAAATAAAACAGCATGAAGACCGCACAGGCTGCCAGCAAGCCTGCCCAAAAACGGTCTTCCCGCAGCAGGCTATAGCCGCGTCCTTTGGCCGCCGCCGATAACACGAGCTGGAATAATGAGTCCATGAACATGACCCATGTCCATATCGCTCCGATCAAACCCGCCGCCAATGGGGAAATCAGCTGCCCTGTCATGAAGAATCCCAGCAACACGAAAACAACTATGGTTCCGATCAGTTTTTTCGCGAAATGAATGAGATCCATTTCCCGGAATAACTTCAGCCCAACCCACGTATATTTCGACTTCTCCTCATCAACGCCCGAGCATTTACTCACAATCACATTCGCGATTACCGCCGCAATGAATGCAATAAAGACACTGTGGAAAAAGTTGAGCTGTGAGCCAAATAAACTTTTTATCGCCGGCACATCAGCAAGCCATGCAGTATACAGAGGCGGGAATCCATAGGATACAATCACCCCCACCACGATCGAGGCGAGGCCGCCTGCAGCGGTGGCCCCTCTCCATGCCATACCCAGAAGAAACGCCGCCACTAGTCCGGCTACCAGTTTACTTTGATGTTTAGCGACGTGATTGAAAAATGGTTCTTTCGTATTGGGATCAAAAACCAGAATAGTTAACCCTGCTGCCAACACCACCAATACCCCGATAATCATTCTCCCCAAACGCACTAGTTGCTCATCATTTGCATCCGGATTGATGTACTTCTTATATATGTCAAAAGTGATCAAGGTAGAGGCCGAATTCATCATGGAGTCCACGCTTGATAAGATGGCCCCCAACAAACCAGCCGCGACCAAGCCAACTAAGCCGGCTACACCAAGCGGCGCTACCACCTCACGAAGAAGCATTGGAAACGCCGTATCTCCGTCCAACTTGATGCCGGGTTGCTCCTGCTGGAACAAATAATACGCCGCCACCCCCGTGCCAATAGAGAGAAACGGGATTAAAAGTTTAACAAACCCGGCAAGAATAATGCCTGTCCTCGCTTCTTTTAATGACCGTGCCGAAAGTGCCCGTTGAACAATAAACTGGTTAGCCCCCCAATAATAAAGGTGCAAAATCAACAATCCGGATAACATCCCAGTCCAAGGCCGTTGCGGA
>WTHG01000536.1 GCA_011523245.1 Verrucomicrobiales bacterium
CTTTAGATCTCCCGAATGGTCGGCAAACCGTTCTCCTCGAAAATCACCCTCCTCCAGCTCATAACGCTGGACCATCGTACCCATCGCGCCATCCAAAAACAGGATGCGCTCCGCTAACCGCTCCCGCAGCTCCGCAAAAATGGGCGTCTCATTCATCTGCTCAAATGCTACGCCAATAACCCAAATCGTCAATATATAAATCAACATATCCGGATATGTTGATATGTTATTTTCTCTATAGGATCAATATCGGGGAGGGTAGTTTCAATTTTTGTAAAAATACCATACTCTTTTAGTGTCTGATGTATTTAAAGGGTACCGCGCATCCTTACCCTGATCTTGCTGAGTATGGGCACACAAAGAACCAGGAAAATCTCAGAGGAATCCTCTAAACGACAAAGCGCAGCACCGTCACTGCTGCGCCTTCGGTCAGCGTAGTTTCCGGTGGCACATCCACCAGCGCATTGGCCTGCCCCAGCGGACCCACCGCGTGCGAAGCCTGCAACCCGGCCGCGTGCACCTGCCCGGCGACGTCCACCCGCACACGCATGAAATGCCGACGATCCCCGCGATTGACCAGCGGATCGGCCATTACGCCGGGATGCGCAGGCAACTCCAAATCTGTGGCACCGGTCAATTTTAAGATACCCGGGCGCACCAGCACGAGAAATGTCACCATCGCGCTCACCGGATTGCCCGGCACACCAAAGAGCGGCTTGCCCCGCAATCGGCCGTATACAAAGGGTTTGCCCGGCTTGATGCGGACCTTCCAGAAATCCAGTTCACCGCCCAGTGCCTCCAATGCCGGTTTCACATAATCATGCTCCCCCACGCTGACGCCACCGGAAGTTACCACTGCATCACATTCATCAAACGCCTGCTGCAACGCCGCCTTGGTGGCATCCAGCGTATCGTTCACCAGCGGATACACTCGGGCTTCAGCTCCGGTCTCACGAATCAGTTCGGCCAACGCCAACCGGTTGCTCTCATGAATGCCGCCCTCCCCCAAGGCCTCGCCCAGCTCACGCAATTCATCTCCCGTGGCCAGCACTCCGACAATCGGCCGCCGATACACCTCCACCCGGCTCACACCGGCGGCACCGAGTAATTGTAAACGCCCGGCATGCATCACCTCGCCCGCATGCCCAATCAGTTCAGCCTCCTTCACATCCTCACCACGCAAACGAATATGCTCAAAAGGTTTCACGCCATCGATGATCTCGACGCGATCTGCCTTCACACACGTATCCTCCTGCATCACTACGGCATTGGCACCCGTAGGCATGGGGGATCCAGTGAAAATCCTCAGGCACTGTCCTGATTGCAGGATACCTTCGAACGCGGTGCCCGCTGGAACCTCGCCCACACATTGCAACTGGGCACCCCTGCGGGCTTCCGCAGCGATCACCGCGTAGCCGTCCATGGCGGAATTGTCGAATCGCGGCAAATTCACCGCCGCCGCGACATCCTTAGCCAACACGCGCCCAGCCGATTGCGCCAGTAATACCGATTCCGCCGCCATTGGCTCCAACCCCGCCAAAATCGCCGCCCGCGCCTGCTCCAACGAATGCATGCCCATCTCTGACGAATTGCCCATCAAAGGTCACGTCAATTGAATTGAAAGCATATTAGGAACTCCTTCGCGTCCGACGTACAACGCCAAATTCATTTCATCTGAAGGGGAGGATAGTTTGGCCCATACCTCGAGGCGAAGGCCTATCAGTTTCTGTACGAGGAACACCAACTGGCCTCATAATTGCATGGAACGCGATGCGGAGAGATGGGAACCGTTGGTGGAACTATTCGGCAACGTGCCGGATGAAACTTCGCCGCTCACGGCGCCTCATTTCCCAATACAAAACTCGCTAAACACGCGGTCGAGCAAATCTTCAGTGGCGGTTTGGCCGACGACTTCGCCGATGGCGTTGGTGGCGATGCGTAGGTCCATGGCGATCAGTTCCAGCGTGGCCCCGGTGCGCAGGCCGGCGAGACTGTCGGTCAGGCCGGCGCGGGCGCGACGAAGGGCGTCCTGATGGCGGGCGTTGATCATGGCGGGCAACATGTCCGCGCGGATTTCCCCACTCCACACTGCGGCGTGGATGGCATCTTTCAACGCCTCAATACCGGTGCCTTCGGTAGCGCTGGTTTGCAGGCAATCGATTCCGATTGCATTCGCGTTGGGTTGATCAATTTTATTGGCGATGATGAGGCGTTGACGATCGGCGAACTGGTCGAGGTACACCTGATCTTCGTCGGTTAATGGCTCGGTGGCATCGAGCACGTGCAAAATGAGCTCGGCGCTGGCCATGCTGTCGTAGCTGCGCCGGATACCTTCGGCCTCGATGGCGTCGGCCGCCTCGCGCAGGCCGGCAGTGTCAATGAACACCACGGGGATACCTCGGATGTTGGCGGTTTCCTCAATGGTATCGCGGGTCGTGCCGGCGGTGGGGGTGACGATAGCGCGGTCGTGCCCAAGCAGTTGATTGAGCAGACTGGATTTACCGGCATTGGGCCGGCCGATAATTGCGGCGCGGATACCGCGGCGCAGGATGCGGCCTTCGTTGGCGGTGGAGAGGAGTTGATCGATAAATTTCAGCGAAGCTTCCAATCGGCCAGTGAGTTGGGCCTGCGTGTCCGGCGCGATATCTTCATCGGGAAAATCAATGTGAGCCTCCAGATGAGCAAGTACGTTCATCAGATCGTCGCGCAACTGGCCGATGCGTTGGCTAAGTTTACCGGCGAGTTGTTCGTTGGCGGCGGTTAGGGCGAGATCAGTGCGGGCATGAATCACATCGCTCACGGCCTCGGCCTGCGCCAGATCGATGCGGCCATTCACAAATGCCCGGCGCGTAAATTCCCCAGGTAAGGCGCTACGCGCACCGGCGGCCAGCACGGTTTGCAGCACGGCCTGGCTGGCCACCATACCGCCGTGGCAAGTGATTTCCACCGTGTCTTCCCGCGTAAACGTGCGCGGGGCGCGCATCACGGCCAGCAGCACTTCGTCAACGACACGTTCCTCGGCATCGATGATGTTGCCGTAATGCAACGTGTGCGTCGTCGCTTCGCTGGGTATTTTGGAACTGGAACCGATCGGGCGGAAACAACGGCCGGCAATAGCAAACGCATCGTTGCCTGAGAGCCGAATGACCGCCAGCGCACCTTCACCGAGCGGCGTGGCAATGGCGGCAATAGTATCGTCAATCATGACCGATTAATGCGGGCAAGCGCCCTGTTCGGGATCCTGCCCCTGCAGAAAGAGCCGCGCTTTCTGGTAACTTTTTTTATGCAAATAATGCAGCAGATCCGGCGAGGTGCCGCGCGGCAGGCTGGCGGTCAAGGCATCCAACCGGCCGAAGATCGCCAGGAGATCGGGCTTGGGGTCAGCCTGCACGTGCCCCACAGCCTCCTCCAGCTCGATCAAGGTATCGAGAATCGCCTGCTCGGTCTCGGTCATGCGGTTGAGATAACGTGCAAGCTGCGGAAAAGACAAGCATGAGCTTGCGCTCGCTAACCGACCATGAAAACACTCGGTCGTGTCGAAGACGCAAACATTTCAGCGACCGTTCCTTCTCGGCATTGAAGGTGGGGGCACGCGAACGACCGCGCTATTGGCCGATGCGCGAGGGCGCGAGATCCAACGTGCCATCTTCGGACCCGGCAATGTGCGGCTGCTGGATGACCGCGCGTTGGGGCGATTGCTGCGGCAGGTGGCGAGGCAATTTGAATCCCCCGACGCCATTGGCCTCGGCTTGGCCGGTGCACGGCACACCAAAGACTGCGCGCGCGTACAGACGGCGGTTTCGAAAATCTGGAAAGCCACGCCGTGTAAGGTAACGCATGATTTGGAGATCGCCTTAACCGGAAGCGAGTCCCAGAAAACTGCCGTGCTGGTGTTGTCCGGAACCGGCTCGTGTTGTTTCGGCAAAACGTTGGACGGACGCACGGCCAAGATGGGCGGGTGGGGTCATATCCTTGGCGATAAAGGGAGCGGTTTTGAAATCGGCCTGCGCGCCTTGAAAGCGGTGGTGTTTTACTTTGACCGCGACGGCACGTGGAGCCGACTGGGCGAAGGCCTGCTCACGGCCACCGGCACCAATGAGCCCGATGACCTAATC
>WTHG01000006.1 GCA_011523245.1 Verrucomicrobiales bacterium
ACCCCATCCGCCGCATGGCCCGGCGTTAGGCGGGGTGTTATCTTCAAGGAACCAACCCTAACCGGTTCTCCTTTTCGCACCTGGTTCTTTTCGGGGGCTCCCTTGTTATTTGTGTGTAACCGGATCTCTGGCCATCGTTTACGCAGATCTCCCATCGCCGCCACATGATCCCCGTGCATGTGGGTAATCATGAGATGTTCAACCTTCAAATTCTCAACCTCAGCCAACTTTATAATATCATCCGCAAACCAGCCCGTGTCGAACACCGCTGCTTGACGGCTCTCTGGATCCCAGGCCACAAAGCTATTCACCTCAAACCCTTCGGCTGTTGTGATCACGCACAACTTCGCCCACTGTGATAAATCGACCTTATTCGGAACCCAGCCATTGGCCACCTCAACGGCCTTTTTAGCATGCAACCCCACCAATTCAGCTAAGGCGGCCACCTGGACGTCTCGACTAATAGTTCCTTCAGTCTCCCAAGCCTGCAATTCTTCAACAGTAAGTCCAGCGGCCGCGGCGCATTGGGCCATATCTGTTCTGGTTTGCAATCTCGCCTTGCGACAGATATCGCCAATATGATCCTCCAAAGGCATGGCCAAACTCTAGTTGTTGCAACAGAAGATTGCCAGCCCCATCCCACGCGCTATCATCGGCGTGTGTCTCGATTCCTTTTCACTATTGCGATTAGCCTCTTGAGCCTCCGCATGGTTGCCGCCGATGCCGAAAAGGAATTCGCTCAAATCCTCCAAGCCGACAACATAGCCATCACCCAAATCACTTCCTGGATTCATAACAACCTCGAACGTATCCAGGAAAATGAAACCGAACGTGACGCCCTTGCCTTACGCATTCGCGATCGGCTGTCACCGATTCGGCAACAATACACAAATTTTTTGAAGCGTCACCCGAACCACGCGCAGGCACGCGTTGCTTATGGCAGCTTCCTCACGCACATTGACCACCGCCAAGGGGCAATTGATCAATGGAAAATGGCACTCAAAACCGATCCAAAAAATGCCGCCGCTCTGAACAACCTCGCCATTCATCTCGGCACGATTGCCCTGCAATCCCGTCAAACCACCGGAATACAGGAGGCTTTCCGTGCGCTCGATAAAGCCATCCAGCTCAATCCCAAAGAGCCGCTTTACCGACATAATTATGCGACCCTCCTTTGTTCCTTTCGCAAACCCGCCGCACGTCATTACAAAATCAAGCCCCAGCAAATCACTCAGAAGGCAATTGGTGAATACGACGCCGCCATCAAACTCTCTCCCAAACGGTTTGAATATGCAGCCGATCGCGCAGAAGCATTTTTGGAGCTCGCCCCTTTTCCTCACGCTGAAGCCATCCTGGCCTGGCAATTAGCGCTCGAAATTGCGGAAACCCCTGATGAACGAGATTGGGCCCACTTACAAACCGCCATCGCTCATTACAAAGGCAAAAAATGGAAACAAGTGGAAGGCTCCTTGAAACTCATGACTGGCGAACATCATCAGTCACTTGCCAGCCAACTTCGCCGCGCCACTGAGGCGAAGCTCGTAGTGCCTAAGCCTTGAAGCCGGCCAACAGTTTTTCGTGTACCCCACCGAATCCTCCGTTACTCAGCACACAGATCACATCACCCGGCTTTGCGGCCGCGATCACATGGGCCGAAATCGAATCGGCATCCGGCAAATAAGCCGCATCTGTCACTTTGGATTTTATGGATTCTATAAGCGCAGCGGGATTCAATCGATCCTTTTCGGGCAGTTGATCTAATCGAGCTACCGCAGCCACCACCACTGAATCAGCCTCGGACAAAGCTCCTACTAAATCGTCTTGGAACACCGCCCGACGCGTCGTATTGCTCCGCGGTTCAAAAACTGCCCAAACCCGACGCCCAGGAAAGCGAACACGCACAGCCCTCAGTGTCTCCGTAATGGCGGTTGGATGATGTGCAAAATCATCAATCACAGTGATGCCATTCACCTCACCCCGGACTTCCATGCGGCGTCTGACCCCTTTAAACGTCTCAAAGGCCGATTGGATTTGAGCATCACTCAACCCGCAATGGCGTGCCACGGTAACCACTGCCAGCGCGTTCCGTACGTTTAGTTCCCCGGCCATAGGTAAAGTAAACTCCACGCCATCCACCTGAAAAGCCGAGCCCTTTTCGGAATAACACAAAGCCTCGCCTCGCACTTCATTCGTTGCCCCCAATCCAAATCGTTTAACAGGGCAATGATCGATATTCAATAGCTCCGCCACATTTGGGTCATCTCCGTTCGCAACCAGCACCCCATTGCGTGGAACAAGATTCACCATCCGTCGAAAACTAGTTTGGATCTGCTTCAGATCATCGAAGATATCAGCATGATCGAACTCGAGATTATTGATCACCGCAACCTCTGGAAGGTAATGGACAAATTTGCTTCGTTTATCAAAAAAAGCTGTGTCGTATTCGTCTCCTTCAATAATGACCCACTCGCTATTCGTGAAGCGCGCTCCTTGTGAAAAATTATTAGGAATGCCACCAATCAAATAACTGGGATTCAAACCGTTATGTTCAAACACCCACGTTAACAGCGAAGTGGTGGTCGTCTTGCCATGAGTGCCCGCCACGACGATTGAGCGTTTGCCCCGGATGAATGCCTCCTTTAATAGATCCGGTAACGAACAGTACCGAAGCTTCCGTTCCAACACAGTCTCCGCCTCGGTATTTCCGCGACTGATGGCGTTACCGATCACCACCAAATCTGGCGAGGCGGCAAGATTTTCCTCACGATATCCCTCGCAAACTTCAATGCCCCGTTCTTGAAGAAATGTGGACATCGGCGGGTAAACATTCTGGTCAGAACCCGTCACGTGAATGCCGCGTCCCTTAAGAGCCACCGCCACTGACGCCATCGCGGTGCCGCAAATACCGATGAAGTGAACGGATTTAAAGTGCGGCAGCATTAGCCGTTTAATATTTTTGCCAGCAGTTCCCCAACTAGCTGCGGATTTGCCTTGCCCCGACTGGCTTTCATGACTTGGCCCTTAAGGAAATTCAGCGCGGCTTCTTTGCCATTCCTGAAATCATCCGCTGGCCCAGGATTGGCCTCTATCGCCTCGTGACAGAAAGCCTCCAGCTCGCTCGAATCGCTCACTTGCGAAAGCCCTTTCTCTTCCACAATCGTCGCAGGCGATTTTCCGCTGAGGAACATTTCGGCGAAGACCTCCTGCGCAATTTTACTGCTAATTTGCCCCCCTTCCACAAGCCCTACCAATTCACCGATTGCCGCAACGGAAAACTTCAAATCGGCCACCGATGTCTCTGTTTCCACCAGTTTCGCCTGTAAATTGTTGATCACCCAATTCGCGACCTGCTTCGGATTCTTCAAACCGCCCACCGCTTCCTCAAAATAATCGCCTAACGAGATGTCTCCTACAAACACTTCAGCGTCGCCTTCAGGTAATTGATACTGCTCCATCAATCGCCGCTTGCGGGCGAGCGGCAGTTCTACCACTCCTTCACGGATTTCCGCCAACCACTCTACTGAAGGCCGATGTGGCATAAGGTCCGGGTCCGGAAAATATCGGTAATCATGCGCGTCCTCTTTCGTGCGCATGCTGTCGGTAACCCCGGCATCATCATCCCACCGTCGTGTTTCCTGCACGAGTTGACCGCCTGCCTTTAACACTTCAATCTGTCGGGCAATTTCGTATTCCGCCGCGCGCCGCACGCCGCTAAAGGAATTCATGTTCTTAATCTCAATCTTTTCCCCCAACTCCTGCTGCCCTACTGGCCGAACGCTGATGTTGACGTCGCATCGCACCTGCCCCTTCTCCATATCGCAGTCGCTCACGCCGCCGTACTCAAGAATGCTCTTGAGCGCGTTAAGATATTCGTAAGCCATGTCCGCGCTGGTGATGTCCGGCTCGGTCACAATTTCCAGCAACGGAACTCCCGCACGGTTAAAGTCGACCCCACTGTAATCAGCAAAATGAAAACTCTTACCTACATCCTCCTCCAAGTGGGCGCGATTGATCCGCACGGTTTCTAGTTCTCCACCCAGCTCGAACTCCACAAAGCCGGTAATGGTGGATGGAAAATCCAACTGGGTGAGCTGATAGTTCTTAGGGT
>WTHG01000347.1 GCA_011523245.1 Verrucomicrobiales bacterium
GTAGTATCTCGACGGGTGAGAAGGAGGCGTTACGCGAGTATTTGACCGATAAACACGGGATGCTCTTTGCTGATAACGGCGGTAGTGCTGGTTGGCATAGTCAGTTTTTCAGTCTTATGCGGCAAGTGCTGCCGGGAGTCGAACCAATCGAGGTGCCCCTCGATCACCCGGTCCATCGCGGGATGCCGTTCCTTCCGATTGTAGCGCCGCATGGTGGCACAAAAGCCTACGGATGGGTGGTTGATAGCCGCTTGGTGGCCTATTATCATCCCGGCGATATCGGGGATGCCTGGGCTGATGGGCATGCGGGTGTGAAACCCACAGTGTATGAAGCCTGCTATGTGCTGGGAGCCAACGTGATACTCTATGCGCATGCTGAATATAGCAAATGGGTGCAGGCCCGCCGAAAAGAAGACAAATAATGAAGCATATTCTGTTAAGCATTGGATTACTGCTAAGTGCCGCCGGGTTGCGTGCGGAACTGGGCTATCTCGAGCAAATTTCCGTGGAAACCTTCGCCAAAATGCGAGAGGTCGAGCGATTCCAGATTAAAGTGGCGGAGAAACTCTATCTGAAAGGGGAATACAAAGCGGCGGCGTCCGAGTACGAGAAATTTCTGACTCTCTACGAGCGCAGCACAGCGGCACCTTATGCGCAATTAATGTGGAGTCATTGCCTAGTCAAACAACGAAAAGTGTACACAGCCATCAAGGATGGATTTCAGTCGGTCGTGGATTATTGGCCGGAATCCCACGAGGCCATGCTTGCGGGATTTCTGATCGGGCACAGCTACCAATCTGCCGGCGAACTGCAGAATGCTGAGAAGGCCTATGCGCGAACCATTGCTGCCAATCCTAAACATTATACCAGTGTATTGGCCAAGTGGGAACTGGCAGACATCTACCGTGTGCGCAAGGACCAGATCAAACGCGTGAAGATCTGGGAAGATCTCGCCTATAAAACCACGCGAACCAAGGAGAACAGTTACTACACAACACAATCCGCGAACCACCTTGGGCAACATCATTTTTACATGGGAAATTTTCCGGAGGCGTTGAAGGCGTTTGAGACGACCTATAAGGGGCTCTCGCTGGTGCGGCGCTTGTACCAATACGGTGGCACGCCGATCAGCAGCTTGACCGGCACTACCGAGAAGGCAGCGACTGGCGCCAAAATGGCCGATGAACTGATCGCTTTTATTCGAAAACAAATTCCGGAGGATCCCGCCAGTGAGGAAAACGCGAAGGTGACGCGTGAGTATTTTTACACCATCGCTGCCGTGCACAGCCGCGCTCGACGGGATAAGGAAGGGCTGGATGTGTATATCGAGGCCGCGGGCATGCTGGGGTTAGACGATGATTTGCGCGGCAAACAGGCCAGCTGGCACGCAGCACGCAAACGCTACACCGATGCTCGGCGAATTTACGGGCAATATACCGACCGCGAAGCCGGGCTGGAGGCCACCGCCAAATTGTGGGTGACTGAAAAGAAATGGAATGATGCCGTGAATACCTATAGCCAGCTCATTGGGTTAAATAAAGAAAAGGAAGACCAATGGCAGCAGGCAATTGCTGGAGTCTGGCGGGAAGCCAAGGAGTGGGACAAGGCTATTGCCACCTATCAAACTCTGCTCACCGTGGAACCGGGTAAATTCGGCGACTGGTACTGGGCCATTGCAGATTGCTACGAACGAAGCGGCCGATTAAAGGAAGCGATCCGGAGCTATCAGCAGTCCGATAAATATCCCAACGTATACTTTGCCATGGCCTCCTGTCATCGGCGTCTGAAACAGTATAAGGAGGCACTGGTATTGTATCATCAGGCTCGGGCGGACCAGAGCACGGCGGCTCAGGCCAGTATCCACATTGCCTACACCTACGAACAATCCGGCGGACGTGAGAACGCCATCAAATGGTTTCAACAAACCTGCAAGCTGTATCCCAAAACCAGTCACGCCAGCCAGGCACACGCGCATTTGCAGACAAAATACAAAATAAGCGTCACCCTCGGTGGGGCAAACGAAAATAAATAGCCACCTAGTAAACCTATATGAAAAAAAGCCTCATCCTCTTCTTCGTACTTACGGTCACCATCCTATCCGTGGGTTGTTCCTCCATGAAAGCGCGGGGCGTCCATCAACAGGGCGGGCCGTATCCAGGCGTCCGTAATCTCAGTGACAACTATTCCGAAGCCGACTGGGGCGCCGCCCGCGTGCCCGCCATGATTTTGGATCTACCATTCTCCACCACCGTAGATACCTTGGCCCTGCCGCTGGATGTTTTGAAATAAAGCTGACTTATGTTAGGCCGCCAATTGGATTGGCATTGTAAACTGGATGCGGACGGCCGCTTACGTCATCGTAAGTCGCATCACGGGGAACCCCCAAAGCGTCGTAGATGGTTGCGGCCAGGTTTTCGGGTTTTTGAGGATTGCTGGAAGGGAATTTTCCGATCTTGTCAGATGCCCCGATCACATTGCCTCCCTTCACGCCACCTCCGGCAAGAAGAACAGACTGAAGGGCGCCCCAATGATCACGGCCTGGGCCTTTGTAATGCTTTTCGAGTAGGGAGATTTCGGGGGTTCGCCCGAATTCACCGGCCATAACGACAAGGGTCTCGTCGAGCAACCCACTGGATTGTAAATCATCCAATAGGGCGCTCATGGCCATGTCCATTGGTGGCAGTAAATAATCTTTCAAATGAGGCCATGCGTTGCCGTGCGTGTCCCAAGTTTCGTTGTTTCCAAGATTTACCTGAACGAGGTTCACGCCCAATTCAATCAGATTGCGGGCCATGAGCAGCGACCAGCCGAAACTGTTGTCGCCATATCGTTCGATCTGTTTGGGGTCGGCCTTGGAAAGATCGAACGCATCATGGGCCTTGCCATTGGCCAAAAGAGAAACAGCTGCTTGTCGGTACCGATCAAAATCCTCCTGATTGGCTGCGGCTTCCAAGGCGCGGGTTTGGGTTTCCAGGCTCTTCCGCAAATCGATTCGGTCCTTTAATCGGCGCATGTTTAATCCATGGGGAAGCGCTAGTTGCGGGGATTGAAAGGCCAAGCCTGAATCTTTCATGCCTCCATTCGCATGATGGAACAGGTATTGCGGATAAGCCCCGTAATGCAACGGGTGGTACGGGGAAGACTCAAGAAACCAGGGATTGCGCGCTGCCCCCATTCGGCCAGCAAACTGGCCGGGGATGGTTCGGCCGGTTCGATGTACTATTTTATCAGGCATGACCATGACCGGTGTTGGCGCGTGCTTGCGGGGTTTGAGGAGGGAATTGGCAATCGCCGCAATGCTGGGGTCATCCGTATCCTGCGGCTTGGTGCCACTGAATCCCGCTGGCATGGCTGACATCCCGGTCAACATCGCATGGTGGCCTTGCGAGTGTTCGTTGTGCGGATGGGTTAATGACCGAACGAGCGCCCATTTGTCTGATTGTTGGGCCAGCAACGGTAAATGTTCGCAGATGTGAATTCCGGGAGTCTTGGTCCGGATTGGGTTAAATGTCCCACGAATTTCTTTGGGAGCATCGGGCTTCATATCAAAGCTCTCGTGTTGGGCCAAGCCGCCGGAGAGAAAGACGTAGATGACCGATTTGGCGCGGCGCGGCGAATCGGTTCCGGCCCGGAGCCACGCTAGATCGCTCACGCTTAGACCCATTAAACCCAATGCGCCGGCATGGATGGCAGTGCGGCGATTGAGTGGAGCGCTAATTCCCGCTTTCATAATGAAATAAAACGCCCGAATTCGTCGCCGGTCAAGCGGAGAAGCGGGAATGAATGGGAAGTTATTCCGCCATCAGAATAGAGGTGCCCAGTGATTAACCTCGATGGTTCAAACAAATTCACCGCCTTTCTAAAGTCGGTCTTAGTTGAAAGCCAGAGAAGCGATAATATCACTGAAGGGATTGGTGAGCTTGACGTTTAATCTATCTGTTTTAAATGGAATGGGCGTGGAGTCGGTGCGGAAAGGGTGAGAGTTTAGTCCAGATGAAAATGAACTCACATTAATTCCTGATCAATGGACGATTTAAAATAAATGCGCCGGTTACTTAATCCTTGAGACTCAAAATCGGCTTGATAGGAGTACCCTTTATC
>WTHG01000091.1 GCA_011523245.1 Verrucomicrobiales bacterium
CCTTGAGGCGCTCGGCAATGGTCACGTACTCGGTGCCGAGTTGCCCCGTGAGCTTGGCTGGTTGTGGGCGGTTGTCCTTCGGGAAAAACATCCCGGGCAAATGTGTCGTCAGCCCAATCCGCGCTGGCGCTTGGCCGGTCAACACTGCGCACCGTGTCGGCGAACACACCGGCGCGGCCGCGTAAGCCGAGGTAAACCGCATGCCCTGTTTGGCCAGCCGATCCAGGTGCGGCGTGTCCACTAGCTTGTTCCCCTGCACCGCCAAGTCCATCCAGCCGAGGTCATCGGCCATGATGAACAGGATGTTAGGTTTCGTGTCCTCGGCTGAAACAAAGCCAGCCATTATGAGAAAAACAAAAATCCAGCGGTGCATGAGCTGCGGATTATGGCTGTTCCGGCGGGCGATGGGAAGGAATCTGCGCCTTGAAATCGCCAAGGCTGTGCCAGTGGAGGCGCTTGTTTAAATCGACCTCAGTGAGGGCGACGGTGCCCCATTCCTTGGCCTGTGCCAGCGGGCGGCCGTCTTGGCCGTACACGGCGGAGATCATCCAGTTACTCGAAGCATCCGTGTAAGTGCTGCTGATGACGTACACGTGGTTCTCGCACGCGCGCGCCGCGCCAAGCATGGGGTTGCAGCCCCAAACGGGCCACGCGATCACCTCCGCGCCGTTATTGCTGAGGCGGCGGGCGACTTCTGGGAAGAAGCCATCATAGCAAACCATCATGCCCACCTTGCCAAAGCGGGTTTGAAAAACGGGATAAGTTTTGCCGGGCGAAATGCCCCCCTCGATCTCGCCGCGCGGAAGGCAAATCTTACGGTATTTACCGGCCACCTCGCCGTCCGGACCGATGAGCACAGCGACGTTATAGATGAGATTCGCATCACGCTCGAGCAGGCCGGCCACCAGATAGAGATCATGTTTCTTGGCGAGCCCGCCGAAATATTCAGTAGATGGTCCCGGAATGGGCTCGGCACATTGAGCGAAGGTGCGGCCACTGTGGTAATAAGTAAGTGTCTCGGGCAATACTACGAGATCGGCCTTGCGCTGTGCAGCGTCCGCAATGAGCGGAGCAAAGAGCTTACATTTCTCATCATTGGATTTTCCGGCGCGCGGCTGGAAGTGAATTGTTGCCAGCCGAACTTTACGCGGTTTGGGTGCGGGAACTGGTTTCAATGACACATGCCGCCAACTAACTCGGCCCGCATCCAACCAACGCAGGCAAAGCTCAACCTTTACCTGCATAGCTGCTTTAGGGGCCTTAAAGACCTCGAGCACTTCCACCCATCCTCCACGTGTCATAGCTCCTGTGACACGTGGGAATTCAGGCTCTGCCCGAGGAGCAGTGCCGGGACGGTAAGAGGAAAAGGTCGGCTCATCGCGTTTTACTTTATTTCCATCGGCATCCAACCATATCAAACGTTCGACAATGTGCCGCTGCACTTTTTGAATATCGATATCCCAAGTTTTGCGGATCGCAGAAAAACGGTAATGCTGCCCACCCTTTACCGGAAAGGTTGCCTCCCACTGACCCACTGCTCCTTTGCGACCGTTAGGAAAAATGGTTAGCACATCCCCTTCTTTGCCCCATGAGGGTTCCAATTCTTCACGGGGTGAGTGCGATTCCCATACACCTTGGGGTGCCGCTCCGAGGATTGATGAGAAGGCGATTAACAGAACGAAGCGTTTCATAACGGCCATCAGCCTTTGGTCACATCGCCAAAAACGCAAGCTAAAGGTCGGGCAAGGACACCCCAAGTTTGGCGGCGATTTGATCCGCGAACGGTTGATGCTCTTTGGGCAGTACGGATTTCCAGCGTGCCAAATAGTCCCGGGTGTTGAGACCTTGACTTTTCAGCCCTTCATTCAAATACAACAATGCAACCAGGTGCTTCGGGTTTTTTTTAATGACCTGATAAAACTGATACCCCACGTATTTGTAGAGATCGTATTTCGGATGTCGCTTTCCCAGTCGTAGCCCCTTTTCGTGTTTCTCAAACCACTCGCCAAATTCCATGCCATCCGGCCGGGCTTTCTTGGGATCCAACACACGGTCCGCATAGCCGGTGAGATGCTTGGCGTAGCTCTTCCAGTTGCCGTAAGGCGGATGCGTCTTCCATTCCTCACCCATCACTTTGAGTGAATAGCACGACACCGCCTCACAAAAAGCTTCATTGATCCAGTGATTCGCCCCCGATCGCGGACGGTCATGATTGATCACCACATGCGTGAACTCATGCGAAAATTGATAGGCAATCTGCGCCCAACCAAAGCCGTCATCCACGCTGAGCATAATTAGCGTTTCGCCGTTTGCCCCACGGCGATCGAGTTTCACCGGATACTGATGATTCGCCTTCTCGATGCGGATCGGCTTAAAGGTGCGCTTCGGAAAAAACCGCGCCAACCCCATCGCCGCCGACCGGCACACGGCCTCAAAGTTTTCCGGAACCGTCTTGTAATCCTTTTGCGTCAGCCGAATGTCGAGCTCGGGGATTTTAGGCGGCGGAACCTGTGCCAGCGCACCGTCCTCCACTAGGAAGATCAAGAACAGGAGCGCCAGCCGGATGAATTTTGAATGTTTAATAAGGACAAAATCAAAAGGGATCGCAATATATCAGTCAGGGCGTGTTGGGCACCCAATCGAATCGGCCCCAGTTTCTCCGAGGCGGCACAATGGGCATAGCCTTTTCTGCAGTCTTCGTTCCTACCATCACCAAAGGCCCTCCTCGCCGTGGCTCCGGATAGGCTCTGGTGACGAAGCCATCGGGAGACCACGTGGGATCATCGCCCCGCCCCACCTTGCGCCGTCTTTTGCCGTCACTGCTCACGATCCACACATGAAAGGTCGCGGCGATTTGCCGGTCGCGTTCCGGGTTTGGAATACCGGTAAATTGACTCATATGAATCATCTCCACCCCTTCCCAATGGGCAATCCATTTACCATCAGGCGACCAAACAGGAACCTTTTGCTCGATTGGCGCCTTAATGATCTCGTGGCGCTCCTGTTCCGGCTTGGAAAGCAACCGGGCTCCGTCTCCGTTCAGATCGCTAACCCAAAGCCTCATGTCACCACTTCGATCAGAGATAAAGGCGATACGTTTGCCGTTCGGTGAAATGGTCGGCATCGCGTTGCTGTGTTTTCGTTGTTCCGGGTTGGTAAAAAGCCGGCGATGTTCCCCCGTCGAAAGGTTCATGATAAAGAGCTTTGAATTACGGGCCGGATCCTGTTTGGGCTGGGGGCTCACTTTCATCCAGATCAAGTGGCTGGAGTCCGGCAACCACGTGGGCAACAAGTTCATTCCATCGGCCACCATGGTTCGCGCATTTCGACCGTCTAAATCCGCCACCCTCAGTGCCAATCCGCCCCCGAGTTGTTCCACGTAAGCCAGTTTTTTACCGTCCGGAGAACAACTCGGCATCCGGCAACCGGTCTTCGAAAAAGTGAGTTGCCGACTGTCAGTCCCGTCCTCTTTCATCCGGTAGAGTTGCAGGATCCCCTGATCATCGGTATGGCTTACCACCACTTCACGCAACGCCGCCCCAGCCCATCCCGGATTCAAAATCCCAATCAAGACGGCAACAGTGATAGCGAACCGGTTGCTCATCGGTTAATCCCTCCGGGGAATCACTGCGATGTTGCCCAAAATTACCCAGCCATTTCGCGAGGTCATTTTGTTGGCAAACCGGATTGCGGGTTTCTTTGTCCACGGATCAATCACCGCCAAGCCCAATTGATAGAAACCGGATTTTGGCGGTACAGGCACCGATACTTTGAGCTCAAATATTCCGGGCAACCATTTACGGATGTCCTCCTGGAGTTTGATTTCAGAAATTCTATTTCCTTGGCCATCCAACCACGCCAGCTTTACCGGCCATGGATAATAAAAGGGGGCCACGCCTTCATTGATTCCCTGAATGACAACGGAGGCGTCCTTGTCTGCCACAACCTGTTTTGATAACCGGATTTCCAGGAGCCGGAATTGATAGCCCATCTTGCGAACCAACACGTCACTGCGGGCCTGATGTTCTTGGGAAACTCTCGCGTCAAGCGCGGGACCGTAGGGACCGATCCATGAAAAATGCGAGCGCTTGAGC
>WTHG01000119.1 GCA_011523245.1 Verrucomicrobiales bacterium
AAATGATCCATTGCGACGCCGGCCCCAGCATTGTGCGGGCTTATCCGGTGAAGCGCAGCGGCGCGGGGTATTCGGCGGAGATCGTGAACATTCTGGATGGCGCCCAAAAGGATCGCTGGTTTCGGCCGTCTGATGTACAGGTGGCGCCGGATGGTTCTCTGATCGTGGCCGACTGGTACGATCCGGGCGTGGGCGGTCACCGCATGGGCGACCTCGACCGCGGCCGGTTGTTCCGCGTCACGCCCAAGGGTCATAAGGGATACAAGCAGCCCAAGCTGGATTTCAAATCCATCAACGGCCTGATTACGGCGATCCAAAACCCGAACAATTCCGTGAAGTATATCGCCTGGATTGAACTGCACAAACTCCAGAACGACGCCAAGCCAGCGCTTCTCAAACTGGCCCAGGCCCAGAACCCCCGTATGCGCGCCCGCGCCCTGTGGCTGTTGTCGCAAATCAAGGACAACCAAGCGGCCACCGTGGCCTTGGCGTCCAAGGACAAGGACGAAAACATTCGTGGTATGGCTTTACGTATTGCCCGCCAGCACAAGATGGATGTTATTCCGATCATTAACAAATTATCCGGGGACGGCAGTGCGTTAGTTCGCCGCGAATGCCTGATTGCCCTTCGGCACAATGAGAGCCAGGAGGCTCCCCACATTTGGGCGATGCTCGCCAATGCACACGACGGCAAGGACCGCTGGTATCTCGAGGCCCTCGGCCTAGCCGCAGATAAGCAGGAGAATAAGTTTTTCAACAATTGGGTGGCAGGTGCCAAGCTCAATACCGCAGCCGCGCGCGATATCATCTGGCGCAACCGCGGTACGCACGGTGCCAAATATCTGGCGGACATCATTCTAGACCGCAACACGTTGGAAGCAGAAAAACCCCGTTATCTGCGTGCGCTTGACTTCATTCCTAAGAGCAAGGAGAAGGATGAAGCCTTGGCGCGGATTGCGCTGGGCGCGCTCTAGCCTAGGTTCACTCTCAACCGGTCGCACATCAGTGCTGGCCGGTTTTTTTGTGGGCCGATACAATACGGGCATGAAATGGATCGCGCTGTTTCTCGGGTTGGCACTGCAACTTCCGGCGGCCGAGCCCTTGCCGCCTGAAAAGGTCAACACGCTAATCGAAGCCTTGGGCCGGCTGGATCCAGCACTGGTCAATGGGAACCCTGCCTTGAAGCAGCGGCTGGACCAAGTGCTCGACGCGGTACGAGGTGAACCGCGTTTGGTCGGGTTGGTTAAAAAATTCAAGGTCCCTGGCCGTGAAGCGGATTTGTTGGAGGTGGCGGCGGGGCATCCCAATGATCCCGCGGGTGTGGAGGCTCTGGGTATGGTGCTGGGCGGCGACGGGCTCAAGTCGGTTAATGCCCTACTCACCGGAAACGATGCCCAACAAGCCGCCGCCGTGGCGCGCGCACTGGGCAATAGTAATAATCAGAAAGTACTTTCGCTGCTGACTCCGCTAGTGATTCATCCCAAAGTCCACGCCAACGTGCGCAAGGAGGCGCTGAAAGGGCTGGCCAATTTTGAGACCGGCGCCCGCCAGATTTTGGCGTGGGCCAAGGAAGGGAAACTGCCACAGAACGCGAAGTTCACCGCGAGTCTGGCCTTGAGCACGGTGCGTTGGCCCGACATCAAGGCGGAGTCGGCCAAGGTGTTTCCTCGGCCGCCGGGCGCCAACGCCAAGCCGTTGCCGCCGGTTGTGGAATTGGTCAAACGCAAGGGCAACGTGGCGAACGGGGCTAAGGTGTTTCAGCGCGAGACGGCCGCCTGCGCGCGTTGCCATAAGGTGGGACCAATCGGGCAGGAGGTTGGTCCGGCACTCACGGAGATTGGCGACAAACTGCCCAAGGAGGAACTGTACGAGGCGATCATTGATCCGAGTGCAGGGATCTCCTTTGGCTACGAGGCATGGCTGGTGATGATGAAGGACGGTAATGCCGCGTTCGGTATCATCCAAAGCGAGACGGATTCGGAGCTGGAGATTAAAGGCCCGACCGGCGCCGTGACGCGCCATGCGAAGGCTGACATCAAGAGTCGGCAGCAGCAACCCCTGTCGCTTATGCCGCCCAGTCTGCACCTCACGATCAAGGAAGAGGAACTGGTGGACCTTATCGAATATCTGGCGTCGCTGAAGAAAAAGCCGTGAGGCTTACCCGGGAGGCCAGTTGAGGGCGCGGCCGCCGAGAATGTGGCAGTGCAGATGGGGCACGCTTTCGCCGCCGTCGGGTCCGTTGTTGAGCACCAACCGAAATCCGCTCTTGGTGAGCCCGAGTTGATCGGCGACTTCCCGCGCCTTGAGCAGCAGGTGCCCCAGCAAATCCTGATCGTGATCGGCCGCCTCGGCGATGCGCGCGATGGGTTGCTTGGGAATCACCAGCACGTGCACGGGGGCCTGCGGATTGATGTCCTTGAAGGCCAGCACGAGGTCATCTTCATACACGATGTCTGCAGGAATTTCGCGGGCGATGATTTTTTCAAACAGCGTCATCACACAATCATCAGTGTAAGCTTCGCCTCCTGCTGGTGTTGCGCGACGATGTGGCGAAGGTAATCCACGATTTGATCGTTGAGTTTCTGCGAACGCGGTCCCCAGTTCTTGGTACCGGTGAGTTTGTGGACAGCCTCGCGCAAGCCCTTGACTTTGAGGAGTTCCGGCTGGCCGTGCAAATCGGCGTGGATCTGGTCGCGCAAGGTGCAAAAGAACACCATCTCCAATCCTTCGCCGGCCTGATGGGCGAGGTGATGCAGGTCGGTTTCGGCAGCCGACGAGGGACTTGCATCCTCGTCGCCGGCGGCCATGACTTTATAGCCGAACCCGCGCAGAATGCGTTCCAATGCCAGGGTAAATTCCGCCACCGTGATGGAGGCGCGTTCCTGGTCGACTTTGAAATGGTAGAGAACCGCTTCAGCCGCCTCGGTGATCAGATGTGGTTCGATCTCCTGCACGGCGTCCCCGAGCAATTCCACGGTCACATCGTGAGCCGAGCAGGGAATGGCTTCGCCGTCGGATGTCTCAAAAACCAGGCAGTCGGTATGTAGCTGAATCATGCTTCGTCTCGAGTTTCTTCACTGCTTGGACAAAATCGTCCGCCTCCTCAAAGCGCCGGTAGACGCTTGCGTACCGCACGTAGGCCACCTGATCGATCTCGCGCAGGCCGTTCATGACCGCCTCGCCAATCGAGATGCCCGGGATCTCCTCTGCGTACTCCTCCGAGATCGTATCGTAGATCCGTTGGGTCAGGTCCTCAATGGACTGTTGACTGATGGGGCGCTTTTGACAGGCCTTGGCTATGCCGGAGAACAGTTTCTCTCTCGAGAATTCCTCCCGGCGGCCGTCCCGTTTCACCACCATCAGCCGCTGGTGTTCTATCTGCTCGTAGGTTGTGAAACGATGTTGACATTCATTGCATTCACGGCGACGGCGAATAATGGCGCCTTCTTTCGATGAGCGCGAATCAATCACCTTGTCCTCAATACAGTCGCACTTCGGACAACGCATGTTGTTGTTTCAAACCTCCTTGGCAGAAAGCCACATGTAGTGGCTGTTGATTGTCTAACATCCATACACTGCACGGTCAAGATTGCACACGAAGTCTCTTGTTAACACAGTGGCGCCTTCGCCTGAATAACCCCGCACGCATTCGCCCATCGACAACGCCTAACGAGAACCGTAAACCACCTGTGTGACGGAGTGGCCGGTCATTCTATTGGTGGGTTTTGCGGTCGTGTTCATTGGCCTGAGCAAGGCCGGCTTTGGTGGCGGTTTGGGCATGCTCACCACGCCGTTGTGCGTGGTCGCCTTTGGCATGGCAGGGCAGTCGCCGCAGTTTGCCATCGGCTTTCTCCTGCCGCTCCTTTGCACGGGTGATTCCTTTTCGCTTTACCACTACTGGCGCCAGTGGCGGTTGGAGAATTTAAAATACCTCTTGCCCGGCGTGGTGTTGGGCGTGATCGCAGGTATCCAGTTGATGGGCCGGATGGAACCCCGGCACTTCAGCCTCATCATCGGCGTGTTGGCCGTAAGCTTTGTGGTGTTTCAGTTGGTGAAAGAAAAAG
>WTHG01000472.1 GCA_011523245.1 Verrucomicrobiales bacterium
CCACCGGGCTCGCTTCACCGTACCGCAGGCCACTAATGAAGTTGCCTTCCATCGGGATCACCGCGCCCTGAAAGCGTTTGGCACCGGCCGGTTTATCGCGCAGAGGCTGGCCTCCTTACCCTGATAAATATTCAGATAAGGATATGCAACCGCTGGTTGTTGGGCCGGGGTTTCGCTGCCGCCCTTAATTAAATGCGTTTCGGCCAACAACGCGAGGCGTTTGCTCTTGTCGGCCGCGGGCATGAGCACCATTTGGTAATCATCCGCAGGGGTCGCCGAAGCAAACACTTCCGCCGGCCGGCCGCGATGCGGATCGCCTTCACGCAGGTGGGTGTCTTCGGGGATTTGATAATCCCGAAAAAAATCGACATCGACGCCGCTCTTGGGAATACGGTCTTCCAGACGCAACGCCCATAAGATCCCTTGCAATGCCAGCCGGCGGGCATTGGGATTCTTGAACGTATCTGCGCCGCAAGTGCTGGAATAAACCGTGCGGCGGGGTTGCTCTGAGAAAATGACCGTCGGCTGCACTTCGGGCAGATGTTTTTTGTGATCAAAAATCTTGCGCGCTTTGCCGTGCATCAGTGCCGTGAAATCGTATCGGTCTTTGCCCGGTTCATTGAGCAAAATGTAAAGGTGCCGCGGGTCCGGATAAGGTTTCACGCCCCGGAGAATTGGGTGCCCGGTCTGCTGCGCGTCCGGATAGATGTCGGTCAGCATTCCGTCTTTTGGGCTGCCGCCGTGGTGACCGCCAAACTTGTGCTTCCACATGCGACATAGTTGCGGGCCTTTATGCGTCCAGCCCTGCGTTCGCAGATAGTCCGCGTTCGGAGCCTCTTTACTGAAGTTAAAGCCGTGGTTGGCGGTGCGAAAGCCAACCAACGGTTTGCCGCTATCCAAGTATTTTTGGAACTGCGTCGCGGTCTCCTTCGTGAGGTATTTGGATCGGGTAAACACGACGAGCAAATCCGCGCGCTCCAGCAGATCAAAACCGGTTAGACCTTCTTTCACGCGGCTGTCGATATTGCCCTCGCGATCCAGTGAGTAGCTGATGGAAACCGTGAATCCGTGCCGTTTGTTCAGCATTTCCGCCAGCATCGGCATGCTGTAAAATGCGCCGTACTCGGCCTCGGCAGCGAAGAAATGCACGTAAGGTTGCCCCGTCTTGCCGCGGAGAATTGAAAGGTCCGCCCGCTTTTCCAAGGTGTCGAAAAATGCCGTGCGCTCCCGAGCCGCACCTTGGTCACAAAGGATCAAAAAGGCTAACAATAGGAGGAGACGTGGCTGGATCATGCGGATTCGGTTGTGATTGGCGGGAAAATTTTTTTGAGTCACGTGGAGGTCAGTATACTACAGAGGCAAAGCGGCTCTAGGAAGAAAACCGATTTTTGGGTTGGGTGTTCTCTCTATGTCTCTGAGGTTAATTGGAGAGCGCCCGTACTTCCTTAATTGTTAGTGCCCGCTCAAACATCGCCGCTTCATCCAGTCGTCCTTCCCAGTTGGCTTGATTATCGTGGCGGCCGCCGAGGAAGAGCGACTGGACGGGCAGGGGCGCGTTAATCTTGGCTTCGATTTGAAGTTCGCCGTCGAGGTAGATGCGTGCGGTGTCGCTATTACGAACGAGGGTAGCGTGGTGCCAGGTCCAACGGGGGGCAACGGTCTTGCCGGTGAAGGTTTTTTCGCCGCTACGAAAGATGAGCTGGCCCTTGGCGTTGAGGCCGAGTGATTCGCCGGAGTTGAGCGCGTGATTGCGGCCGCGGCTGAACATCCAGCCGAGCACCTCACGCGAACCATTGGGCATGCCGTTCCAAAACCACAGCGAGACGGTGTAACTCGAACCGAGTTTAGGCAGCCGTGCCTGCATGCGTTGACCCACAAAATGGGCGGCGCGGTTGACTTGGCCGGGCGTGAATTTTCCCGAATGTGGTCCGGCGAGTTGGTAGGCGACCTGAATTTCGTAAATGCCGTCGTGCCGGTTCATTTCATCCTCGGCGCGTGGGCCAGCAAATTCATCGAAGCGCCACCAAGCGGTGGGCTTCAGTTTGGCAATCGCTTCGGCTGCTGGGCCACGTGGGGTGACGAGTTTGCGCCGGGGTTTGCCGGCGACTTTCTCGAGCAATTGAATGCACGCCTCGGCGATGCGCGGCTCGGCACTGGGCTCCAGTCCGGCTGTGCGGGCAGCCCAAGTGTTGTAACCGCCCAGTACATGTTGCTCGGGCGGCGGGATGTAGCCTTCGGAACCGTTGGCGAGATCGAAGGTGATGGTGGTGCTGAGCGGGCTGACAGCCTTTTGCTTAAGGCCGGTGAGGGCGTACACCTCGTTGGGGATACCGGTGAGGCCGATGTCGCCGATGCGGATGGCCTGCAGGCAAAGCGTGGCTTCAGGGCGTTCGTGCAGAAAAATTTGTTCGCGCGCATAAATCTCCGGCTGCGTTTTCGGCAGGCCCTCCGTCTTAGCGACGATGCCGCGCGCCCACTCGAGTAGTTGCGCGTTGGGCGCGCGAAACTTCAGTGGTAAATCCGTTTGCGCCATGGCCAACGTGGCGTCGCGTTTGTATTTTATTTTTTTGTAAGCGGCTAAAGTCTTCTTCACCAACGCATCGGTGTAGTCCTCGATCTTTGGATTGTCCAACGGCCGCTTCGTATAATCGCGCCGCCAAATATCGCCGCTGCAACCGTGCCCTAATGCACTGACAAAAGGTGGATGCAATGTCTCGTTGTTCGGCGGCGTGAGCGCCAGCTCCATGCGGTCATTAAACATCCCAAAATAATCAGCGTTGACCCCTTTGATGCCGCCGCTGAAATAGTGCATCGAAAAATTGCTGAGCACCGCAATCGGTCGGCCCTTGAGCGACTGGAAACTGACCAACGAAAAATCCGGATCCTCCGGGCCGGTCTCACCGGTGACATCATCCCAGTTGCCGCCCGCGTGCATCGTTGCGCGCACGGTGGGATTGCCAAAAGGATCATTGCGCACACGATCCGGCCGGATCACCCAGCGACGCAGCGCGGTGAATTCGTTCGCATCAAAAACCGCCGCACCCACCTGTGCCGGTTCCAGGTTTTTTTGCGCAGTGGCCACCGCCTCGATAATTTTGCGCTTCAGCAGCATCGGATAGCGCGGATCCGGGCTAGTTCCCAGCGCTCCCATGCACGAGGGGGCCGAGTGCGTGTGCGTGGCGCAGATGAATTGCTTGGAGGTGCGAATGCCTGTGTTTTTGTTCACCGCCACCTTCACGTCATCTAAAAACGCGCGTGGCAACATGCAGCTATCCACGACGACGATGGCCAACTGCGTCTTCCCGTCATCCAGCACAATCGCCCGCGCCGTGATTCGGGAGCCGACCTCCTTGATCGACCGCGAGGTCATCCCGCCATTCACCAGCACCGGCAGCTCTTTCGGCGTGGCATCCGCCACATGAGCCCCTGCCCGCAGGGCGGCTTGGGCGGGGGATGTCAACGAAAGGTGAATCAGAAAAGCGATGAGGGTAAACGACGTTTTCATGGCGTGCCAAAATCCAACCTCGCTCAAGTCATTCGTGCAACTGCAAAGCGACGGTGATTGGAAAACCGTTGCGTCACGATCATAAACGGTTTTTCATTCGGCATGCACTTACTTCTCGCCATTGCGCTTTACCTCGGCCTTTGTTGGAACGGGGCCGGGGCGGAGCTTACGGTTCCGACCCAATACAAAACCATCCAGTCCGCGATTGATGTGGCTCAGGCTGGGGACACGGTGCTTGTGGCGGCAGGCACATATCGCGAGCGGTTACGGCTCAAACCTGGCATCAATGTTCGAAGCGCCGGGGATGCGGCCAAAGGTAAACTGGGCTTGGCTCGTGCAGAGGTGACGATTCTCGATCACCCGGAAGGCATGGGCCCGGGCGTGTTGATGGCCGAAGGGGCGGTATTGGATGGCTTCACGATCACGGGGGTGGGCCGGTACGATGAGGTGAAATGGAAGAAACATCATGCCACTCAGGGCAACGACCAGAAACACGAGCACATCGGCGAGCCCGGTACAGCAGGTATTGAGGTGCGGCATACGTGTGTGGTGGAAAATAACATCGTGCATCACATCGGTTACACGGGCATCGGCATTACGGGGGCGAAAGGCCGCAAGGTGTCGCCGCGGATCATGGCCAACATTTGCTATCGCAATATGGGTGGCGGCATTGGCTCCATGCACGGCTCTACGGCAGTCATTGAAGCCAATATTTGTTTTGAGAATTTCTATGCCGGCATCGGGCACAATGGCGCGAGCCCGAAGGTGATTGGTAACACGTGTTATTCCAACATTCGTGCGGGTATCGGTATCAGTGAAGGCAGTTCGCCGCTGGTGAAGAGGAACCGCTGTTACAAAAATCGTCGCGCGGGCATCGGTATTCGAACTGGGAAAAACACGCGGCCGGTGGTGGAGGATAACGATTGTTTTGAGAACGACATGGCCGGGATCGGGGCGGAGGAAGATGTGCGGCCGGTGATTCGCGGTAACCGCTGTTTCAAAAACAAGCTGGCTGGCATTGGTTGCCGGCTGCACGCAAAACCGGAAATTTTCAAAAACATCTGCCGCGAAAACGCTGCGGCGGGCATCGGTGTGGAAGGGGCGGAAGCGCTCATCGTTGGCAATGTATGCAAATCCAATCACGCGGCGGGGATTGGTGTGCGCGCCGGTGGGTCCGCCGTCATCCGCGACAATCAACTAATCAACAACGCCTTGGTGGCGGTTGGTATTCGTAATAGATCGGAGGCCACGCTTACCGGCAATACGCTGCAACGCGAAGGGGGCATGCCACCTTTGATGGCCGTCCTGGAGCTATCGGAAGTGGAATTGGAAAATAACGTTTTGCACGGCGGCGGTGTGGCTGGTGTGTTACTGCAGGGCAAGGCAACGATTTCTAGCAATGATTTTAAAGGCAACGGCCCGCGCCGTGGCGGACCCCCGAATTTCGCCGTGTGGGTGCGGGAAGGATCAACGGTGGAGTTTCGAGACAACACCGTAACGCGCTGGCGACATGCCCTCCATTCAGCCGATGCACATACAGTGAAGGCTCATGACAATCGTATCAGCCAGTTTTTTGGTTCGGGTATGGTCATCAAAAATAGCAAAACGCCTGCTGAAGTCACGGGGAACACGGCATTTTCCACCGAGCCCAAGGCGCAAGCGGTGACGATCACCGGGGCTCAGGGCAAGGTGAGTGGCAATCGGGTTCAGCCTCCCAAGGACGGGAAAAAATGATTGAGCGATTCCTAATTATATTTGGGTTATGGGTGATGTTTCCAGGAGCCGTGGCGGCCGAGCGGCCGAATGTGGTCTTCTTTTTGGTCGATGACTTGGGATGGACGGATCTGAAATGTTACGGGAGCGATTTTTATGAGACGCCGAATGTGGATCGGTTAGCGAAGGAAGGGATGAAGTTTACTGATGCGTATGCGGCGAGTTGCGTGTGTTCGCCGACGCGCGTAAGTATTTTGACCGGCAAGTATCCTGGACGGCTGCACATCACGCACGCGATTCCGATTCAGGGTGCGGAACGGATCAAGGAACCGCTGCCGTTGATTGAGGCAATTTACAAAAAAAACCTGCCACTGGAAGAGTTTACTGTCGCCGAGGCACTGAAGGCGGGCGGGTACACTACGGCGACGATGGGTAAGTGGCATGTGTGCTGGGATCGGGAGTTTTACCCAACGCATCAGGGGTTCGACCTCAATGTGGGAGGCAATAACATGGGCAATCCGGGTAATTATTTTTTCCCCTACAACGGCAAGTGGCGTATGACGCGCAAGCATCCGTACACGCACTGGAACACGCTGCCCAATGGCAAGCCGGGCGAGTATCTTACGGATCGGCTCACGGTGGAGGCGGAGCAGTTCATCGAGCAAAACAAAAAGCGGCCGTTCTTTTTGTACCTGTCATATTATTCGGTGCACACGCCGTTGCAGGCACCTAAAGAGCGCGTGGCCAAATACGAAAAAAAACCGAAAGGCGAGCGGCACAAAAATGCTACGTACGCGGCGATGGTGGAAAGCGTGGATCGCTCTGTGGGCCGGGTCATGGCGCGATTGGAGGAGCTGGGGTTGGCGAAGAATACGGTGGTGATTTTTACATCGGATAACGGCGGGCACGGACGAATCACTTCGCATCAGCCATTGCGTGGCAATAAGGGCAACTTTTACGAAGGCGGCATTCGTGTGCCGTTGATTGTGAAATGGCCTGGCGTGATCAAGCCCGACTCGACCTGCACGGTGCCGGTAATCAGCACGGATTATTATCCGACTCTACTGGCCATGACCGGCCAACCCGCTCGGCCCAAGCAGCACATGGATGGCCGCAATCTTTTGCCGCTCCTTAAGCAAACCGGCACGGTGAAGCGCGAAGCGCTTTACTGGCATTACCCCAACTACATTGGTGCGGGCCATCCGGGCGGTGCGCGACCGTGTAGTGTGATCCGCAGTGGCGACTGGAAACTGATTGAGTCATTCGAAACCAACCGGTTGGAACTCTTTAACCTCAAGGAAGACCTCGGCGAACAAAATGATCTCGCGGCAAAAATGCCCGCTAAGGCTAAGGCACTGCAGCAGCAACTGGCGGCTTGGCGCGCTGAGGCCAAGGTGCAAATGCCCCAGCGCAATCCGAATTACAAAGTGGGCGAATGATCCATTGGCTGTTCATTATGGTGGGGGTGCTGCTTACCCATCCCTTGGTGGCGGCGAAGCGCCCGAATGTGCTGATGATTTCGGTCGACGACATGAACGACTGGACGAGCGTGTTAGGCGGTTACGCGGGCAAGGTACACACGCCAAACCTTGAGCGGTTGGCCAAACGCGCCGTGAATTTTACCAACGCTCACACGGCCTCCCCGGTGTGTTGCCCGAGCCGGACAGCGTTGCTGCTGGGTCAACGACCTTCGACGACTGGTATTTACAACAACGGCCAATGGTGGCGGCCGCACCTGCCCACGGCAGTGTCATTGCCGATGTGTTTCCGGCAAAACGGCTATCGGGCGTTTGGCGCCGGTAAGGTATTTCACCATACAGCGGGGTTTAATCCGCCCGATCAATGGGATGACTTTCAGCGATTGGTGTTTCGTGATGACCCGTGGTTTCGCGGGCACCGGCTCAACTATCCGTGGTCGAAGCCGGTGCCGTATCCCCGGGGCTATCCCTTTAGCGGACTGCGCGGCACGCCGCATGAGGGCGATTGGGGCGTAATCCCCGGTTTGGCCGAAGTGGATTATGATGACGTCAAATCGGTCGATTATTCCATCAACGTACTCGCAAAAAAACACGACCAACCGTTCTTTCTGGCTTGCGGCATCTTTCGGCCGCACCTGCCTTGGTACGCGCCAAAACGTTTCTTTGATTTGTACCCGCTCAAAAAAATCCGATTACCCGATTTACAGATGAAAGATCTGAGCGACGTGCCGGTGGAGGGAAGGGCGCTGGCAGCCCGTCGCCGCGATGAATTTGAGAACATCAAAAAACACGGCAAATGGAAGGAAGGCATCCGCGCATATCTCGCTAGCATCAGTTTTGCCGATGCTCAACTTGGGCGGTTGCTCGATGCTCTGGAGCAGAGCGCGCATCGGGAGAATACGATTATCGTTTTCTGGTCGGATCATGGTTGGCATCTCGGTGAGAAAAATCACTGGCACAAAAGTACGCTCTGGGAAGAAGCCACGCGTATTCCTTTTCTCATCGCTGCGCCCGGCATCACGAAGGGCGGGACAAATTGCACCCGGCCGGTGGATACGCTCAGTATTTACCCAACGTTGCTAGAGTTATGCGGGCTTAAACCGGCAGTGCACTTGGACGGGACAAGCATCGTACCACTCCTGAAAAACCCTGTTGCGCCATGGACGATCCCGGCTATCACCGAATTCCAGCGAGGCCAATGCGCCGTACGGTCGGAGCGGTATCGCTACATCCGTTACGGTGACGGCACGGAGGAATTGTACGATCATCACAAGGACCCGAACGAATGGACCAATCTCGCCGGCGATGCCAGCTACCGGCCGGTGATCGAACAACTGGCGCCTTGGATCCCCAAACAATTCGCGCCCAACGCGCCCTCGAAGAACGCGTATCGGTTCGATCACAAGACATACACTTGGACCCCCAAGAATTCAAAAAAATGAGTTGTTTAAAACGCATCGTGGCCGGTTGTGCGCTGTGGCTGCTACCCGCCTTGGCGCATGCGGCGCCGCCAAATATTTTGTTCATTGTCTCCGAGGATAATGGGCCGGAGATGGGCTGCTATGGCACGCCGATTGCCACGCCGCATTTGGATGGGTTGGCGAAGCAGGGTACGCTGTTCCGCAACGCGTATGTGCCGCAGGCGGGCTGTTCGCAATCGCGTGCGGCATTTTTGACCGGGCTTTATCCGCACCAAAACGGTCAGATCGGTTTGGCGACCTGGAAGTACGCGATGTACGCCAAAACAACGCCTAACATCGTGACCACACTCCAGCAGGCGGGCTACCGCACCGGTATCATTGGCAAGCTACACGTGAACCCAAAGGATGCGTTTCCGTTTGATTTTAAGGCGATCGGCACCTCGAACTTCAGCCGCCAAGGCATGGCGAAATACTTTGAACAAGCACGGCTTTTTATGAACAACAGCAAACGGCCGTTTTATCTGCAGGTAAATTTCCCCGATGCGCACCGGCCGTTCCTGAAGCAAGTTGATGGCGTCCCGACCAAGCCGTTGACTGGCGCGGACGTGGCGGCGTTGCCTTTCATGGGCATCGATCATCCCGAGCTGCGCCAGCAAACTGCCGACTATTACAACTGTATGATGCGGCTGGATACCTACATCGGTCGGTTGCTGCAAGTGCTTGCGGCTAGCGGCAAGGCGAAGAACACAGTGGTCGTGTACATCGGCGACCACGGCGCGGATGTGATGCGTGGCAAACGCACTTCGTACGAGGGTGGCGTACGCATTCCAATGATCATTCGCTGGCCTGGAGCTTCGGTCGGTCAACGCCGCGCCGAACTTGTGAGTACGCTGGATTTGTTTCCAACTTTTTGCGAGATCGCTGGCGCACGTACTCCAAAAGCTTTAGTCGGCCGGTCGCTGAAACCTATCTTGCACGGTCAAACACCCGAGTGGCGGCGATATCTCTTCACCGAATTTCATGTGCATTCGAACCACAATCCCTGGCCGCAACGCACCGTGCGCGATGAACGGTTCAAACTCATCCATAACCCTGTCGTAACCAAGGCTGGCGAAGTGAATCCAGGCTATGATTTCACCATGGGAAAAAAGTTTTTTGCGGCGGAGGAAGCCGAGTTGATGGCTAAGGCCTCAGTGCAGGTTCGGGCGGCCTATGCCTTGATGAAAAAGCCGCCGCCTTTTGAGCTATACGATTTGCAGACGGATCCATATGAGCTCCAAAACCTCGCGGACAATCCCGCCCATGCCGAAACTCGCGCACGATTGATCACCGAAATGCGGCGTTGGCAAAAGGAAACCAACGATCCATTGATCGACCCGGCCATTGCTCGCCGTTTGTTTCAACTCATCCAAAACGCCGGCACTGCCGAGCGTAAGCCGCTCGATTACAAGGCATTCATGAAGCGCTGATGATCGCCCGGTGCATCATTTTTATTTTGATGGCAGTAGTCCTGCAGGCGGCGGAGCGGCCAAATGTGTTGTTCATTGCGGTGGATGACCTGCGCGCAAGCGTGGGGGTGTTCGAGGACAAACTGGCGGTCACGCCGCACATTGATGCACTCGGCGCACGAGGTACGGTGTTTGCCAATGCGCATTGCCAAATCGCCATTTGTAACCCCTCCCGCGCCTCAGTGATGACGGGCATGCGGCCGGATACGATTCGTGTGTGGGGATTGAAGAAACATTTTCGCGAGGAAAAGCCCAAGGTCATCACGCTGCCTCAGTGGTTCAAGCAGCACGGGTATCACACGCACTCGATCGGCAAGATTTATCATGGCTCCGGCAAACCCTCGACCGATCCCCCCTCGTGGTCGGTCCAGCCGGAATTCGATCATTGCGAAAAGATCGACCAATATCTCCTGCCCAAAAACCGCACAGGCGGCAAGGCGGCGGGCTCAGAATCGTCACCGAGCGCGGATAACGATCATCTCGACGGCAAGGTAGCTGAGGCGGCGATTCAAAAGCTACGATTGCTCAAGCGTACCCGCCAGCCATTCTTCCTCGCAGTAGGTTTTCGTAAACCGCACATGCCTTTTTCCGCCCCGGCCAAGTACTGGGCACTGTACGACCGCGCGAAGCTGGCGCGGCCGCCAAACCCACAGATGGCCCAAGGCGCTCCGGCCATTGCTGGACACCCTTGGCCCGAAGCACGCGGCTACACGGACATCCCGGCGAAGGGGGACATTGCCGCCGATAAGGTTGCCGAGTTGCGGCACGGTTACTACGCCGCTACATCCTTCATGGATGCCCAGGTCGGTCGGGTGATTGCGGAACTAAAACGGCTCGGGCTCGATCGCAATACCGTCATCAGCCTGTACAGCGATCACGGCTTTCACATCGGCGAACAAAATCTCTGGGGCAAACTGACCAACTACGATATTGGCACGCGCGTGCCGTTGCTCTTCGTGGCACCCCAGCAAAAGGCTCGCGGCCGCGTGATCCAACAGGCGGTGGAGTTGCTGGATATGTACCCGACCCTCACCGAGCTGTGCGGACTGCCCAAACCGCAGGGGCTTGCCGGCCAAAGCCTTGCGCGCCAGCTCGATCAGCCCGGGCCCACGAAGAATTTTGCCCTATCCCAATTCCCGCGGCCGGTGTCCTACAATTTCAAATCTGCTCCGCCCAAATCGATGGGCTATAGCATCCGCGACGACCGTTATCGACTGACGCAATGGATCGATTTCGCCAGCGGCAAAGTGTTGGCCGAAGAGTTTTACGATTACACCGTGCCTCGGCCCGAAAGCAAAAACCTGATCGGCCATCCGCAATCAGCCACTTCCATTGCGGGTCTGCGTCCGAAGTTGGTGACCTTCATCAAGGCGCGGTCTGAAAAATGAAGTGACAACCACTGCTGCACGCGGGAGACTTTGGCCGTCGAAAGTTGATTTATGAAAAATATTTTGCTCCTCACCTTCGCCGCGGCAGTTTTGACCGGCCCGGTTCAAGCCAATGACAAAAAGCTCGAGGCGCTGCTCGACAAGGCTTTTGCCAAGGAACAAACGCGCATCTTTAAGGGGCGTGATAAGAACAGCGACGGCAAGATGGATCGCGGCGAGTTCACCAGCCTCTATGGCGAAGGTGGCGCGAAGCGTTGGTTGCTGGTGTTCGACAAGCACGCGGGCAAGGACAGGGCGCTTGACCTGAAAGAATTCACCGCCGTGCGGCGCGACATCCATCTGGGTGGCGGCAATGGCGAACGCCCGGTGGCACTGGAGAGCCGCTTTAAGCACAGCCGTCAGGGTAAAATGTTTCGCACCTACGACAAAAGCGGCGACGGCAAGGTGACCAACGCCGAGTGGGCGCGGATGTTCGAGGGCAAACCGAATGCCGCGCGTCTGGCGCAATTCAAGTCTGCCGACGGCAATAAGGATAGTGCATTGGACCGAATTGAGTTTCTCGAGATGCTGCTCTCTCCGCCGCGCCGCGAGCGCTAGAGCCATGCGCGCAGTGTTCCTTTTTTGGGTTGGGTCGTTTGTTGCTAACGCGGCCCCCGATGTAATCGGTTTCCAAAAAACCGTTCGACCTTTTCTCGAGAGCTACTGCCTCGACTGCCACGACAACGAAACGCAGGAAGGTAAGTTGTCGCTGGAAGACATCCGGCCGACGATGACCGAGGGCGCGTTGGAGACGTGGCGGCTCGTGCAGGAGCAGTTGCAATTCGCCGACATGCCGCCGGCGAAGAAGAAGCAGCCGAAGCCGGCCGAACGCGCAACCGTGCTGGCATGGATTCGCGGTGAGCTGTTGAAGACGCAGGAACCGGGTGCCTTGGCGGAGGAGAAGCTGACGCAGCCGCAGTTTGGTAACTACGTGGATCATGCCGCGCTTTTTGGTCAACGCCGCAGCCACGTGACACCTGCACCTCCGCGCCTGTGGCGGCTGCGCCCGGCGATTTACAACGCCACCATGCCGCGCCTCGGCGAGCGCATCACCGGCCTAGCCAATGGGCTGAACCAAAATGACGGCTCGAACTTCAAGGATTTCTCGGCCGGCTATTTTCTCGATGAGGCGGCCGCGGCCCCGTTGCTCGGTAACGCTAAGAAAATTGCCGAGGCCCTGACCGCACTCACCAGCAAAGATCGCCCGCTCAAAGTGCTGGTTACTGAAACGCCACCCACGCAGGAGCAGGTGGCCGATGGTATTGAGACCGCTTTTCGCAAAATCGTGGGGCGCGCGCCTACGGCGGAGGAGCAGGAGCGTTTTGGGGCATTTCATAAGGCCTCCAGCAATACGGGCGGCCACGTGGCTGGGGCGAAGGCGTTGTTGACGGCGATTCTCCTGCAGCCGGAAGTGCTCTATCGCATGGAACTGGGCACGGGCGCGCCGGACGAACACGGCCGTGTGCGGTTGAGCCCCCGCGAGACGGCTTACGCGTTGTCGTACGCACTGGATGATCGGCCGGTGGATAGGCTGCTGGTGGCCGCGGATGAGGGGAAATTAAATACCGCAGCGGAAGTAGCCGCGGAGGTTCGCGCGCGTTTAGCTGATGAATCCCTGGCGCAGGATCGCAATCCGCGTGTCCTGCAATTCTTCCGCGAATATTTTCATTATCCCTTCGCGCGCGAGGTGTTCAAGGACGCGCCCGAGGGTGGAGTGCATCGGCCCGATTTGTTGGTGGCAGACTTGGAGACGACCGTCCGCGATGCGTTGCGGACGGATCGTGAGGTACTCGCTACGCTGCTGACCACACGGCGGTTTTATGTGAACGCCAATTACAAGTCCGTCAAAAACAAGGGCGTGCAATTGGTGCAGGGCCACCACAAATGGTGGCCGTATCAGACCGCCTTCAACCTCCCGCCCGACTGGCGCTGGAACTTAACGGAGCAGCCACTGGAATTTCCCAAGGGCGAACGGGCAGGTCTGCTTACGCACCCGGCCTGGCTGGCGGCATGGAGCGGCAACTTTGAAAATCATCCGGTGCAACGCGGCAAATGGATCCGCACGCATCTGCTGGGGGGCACGGTGCCCGATGTGCCGATCGGCGTGGATGCCCGCGTGCCTGAGGCCGAGCACGTGACCTTTCGTAATCGCCTCAAGCAAGCCACTGCCGCCGCTGAATGTTGGCGGTGCCATCGCAAGATGGATCCGCTGGGCGTGACCTTCGAGCGCTACGATCATTACGGCCGCTATCAACGCCGCGACGCTGGCCAGCCCGTGGATGCTACTGGCTGGATCGATCGCACCGGCGTGAAGGAGCTTGATGGCAAACGCGTCAACGGCCCGGCCGAGTTGATGACGGTACTGGCTCGGTCTGAGCACGTTGAGCAAGTCTTCGTCCGGCACGCCTTCCGCTATTTCATGGGCCGCAACGAAACGCTCGGCGACGCAAACACTTTGCAGGATGCGCACGTCGCCTACCGGAAGAGCGGCGGCAGTTTTCGGGCTTTGGTGGAATCCTTGCTCGCTTCAGACTCTTTTTTAATGCGACAATTACCTCAACAATCGAAGGATTAAGATGAACTTGAAACGCCGTGATTTCCTGAAGGCCGGCTCGCTGGGAGCGGGCGGGTTGATGCTGACGCAGTTTGTGAATCAGCTGGAGGCAGCGCCCAAGGCCAAGCCGGCGCGGGTGCTGTTCTTTGTGCAGGGCAATGGCGTGTACCCGCGCGATGTGCAGCCGGCGGGGATTGAGTTTCCCAAAACGCCGTCGAAACTGGAGGATCGACCGCTGGACGGGCACGCGATGAGCCTGTCACTGGAGCCATTGGCGCCGTGGGTGAAGAAAATGACGATGATCCACGGCCTGTCCGGGCGTGTGGCGCGCGGCAGCCATAACATGGGCTTTGCCGCGCTCGGTTGTTGGCCGATGAAAAAGAAGGCGTATGGTGAGACCATTGACGCCGCCATGGCGCGTAATCTCGGCGGCATTTATCCTCACATCGGTCTGGGTGTTTCGAACAAGGCGCTGTCGATGACCTACAACCTCACGTCGTTGGCCCGCGGCAAGGCGTTGCCCACGCTGCTGAATCCGGTGCAGGCGTATGAGCGTTTTTTCGCCGCCGGTGCGGAAGGGGCCGCCCGCAAGAATTTTGATGTAGATACCAATCTGCTCGATTTTCTCGCGGACGACGTGAAGCGGTTGCAGAAGCAACTCGACGGTTCGGAGCGGGAAAAGCTCGGCCGTTATCTCGAGGCGTTTGAATCCATGAGCAATCGGCAGGGCAAACTTGCGGCGATGTCCAAGCAGATCGCGGCGGCCGCGCCGAAGATTGACCCGAAGACCGGCCAGATTACCGAGACGAAAACCGGCCGCACCGGCGTGTTTGAACGCTTGGAGGCGCAGTTCGAAAATGCCGCCGGCGCGATGATTACCGGGCTAACCAATGTGGTGACCATGTCCGCCGGTGCCGGCCCGGATCGCATCGGGATTTCCTGCATGGCGAGTGAGTTGGGGCTGAAAGGCGGTGACGGCTACATTGGTGCCCACGCTATCGGTCACGGAAATTACCAGCAATTCGCCGGAATCCCTGGTCCGGATTGCCATGCGCATATCCGCCGCAGGTGCTTGGAACAACTAGCCAAGTTCATCCGCCGGCTGGAAGCCGTGCCTGAAGGGGATGGCACGATGATGGACAACACGTTGATCGTGTACCTGTCTGATTCCGCTGAGGGGCATCATCCGGTGTGTCACGAATGGCCGTTTATATTGATCGGCGATCTCGGTGGACGGCTCAAGCTGGGCAACCGTTACCTGCGTTATCCGTGGTATGGCAATCAGGGTCACCGTACGATTGCCAATCTCTACCTGTCCCTGCTCCAAGCCGTCGGCGAACAACGCGACAACTTCGGCGTGGCTGATTTTGGCTTGGCCGATCTCGATCAATCGGGACCGTTGGCGGAGTTGGTGGTGTAACATGCGGCGTGCGCTCTTCATCTTTGCCGCGCTTTTCACATGGTGTGGTTTTATCCATGCCGATCACCGGTCGGCCTTGGTGATCGCCAACCACAATTACGCCGCGGCGGAACTCAAGCTGGAGGCGCCGGATCTGAAGGCGGTGGTAGCGCGGTTGGAGCGGCATGGATTCCAGTGCACGGTGAAAAGCAATCTCGATAACAACGAGCTTAAGCGTTCGATCGAGGGATTTGCATCGCGCACGCCGGTACGTGGTAC
>WTHG01000154.1 GCA_011523245.1 Verrucomicrobiales bacterium
ATCCTGAATATACTGTTGGAACACTGTCACCCGTTGCACAAGGTCACCATCATTCCCCGGGGTCAATCCCTTGGCGCCACCATGAGCTTGCCCAAGGAGGATGTCTTGAATCATCATAAACTGCAGCTCCTCGATACTATTTGCATGACCATGGGCGGGCGCATTGCTGAAGAAATGTATTCAGGCGATATTTCCTCCGGCGCGGCGGGCGATATCCAGCAAGCCACGAAAATGGCTAAGGCCATGGTTACCCAGTTTGGAATGAGTAATGAGCTGGGCATGGTTCAATATGGCGGCGACAATGAATACGTATTCCTCGGCCGCGACATGGCGCAGTCCAAGGATTATAGTGAAGACACCGCCCAGTTGATTGATGGTGAAGTCAAAACCATCATTAACAATGCCTACGACCGCGCCAACCGGTTGATCAATGAAAACAAGGACAAGGTGCAGGCTATTGCTGAAGCCTTGAAGGAATACGAAACTCTCGATGCCTCGCAGGTTGAAGAAATCGTAAAGACCGGAAAACTCGATCAATCCAACACTCCCTCCGGAGGGGAGGGGATGACTGGAGCGGAGGCCGCCACGCCCACCACGGATTCGGACGCCGAAAACAATCCGCCCAAGGAAGATTCAGGTCTCGATTCTGGCACCACGGCACCCGCACCTTCCCCCGCCTAGAGTCTGATGAAAATAGCGCCCTCTCTGCTCGCAGCGGATTACGGGAAGTTCGCGACGGAAGCCAAACGCGCGGAACGATCAGGCGGCGACTGGCTGCATCTCGATATCATGGACGGGCATTTCGTGCCCAACATTTCCTTTGGCCCAGAAGTCATCCGCACGTTGCGCCCACAAACTAAAATGTTTTTCGACGTGCACCTGATGTGCTCGCAACCGGAAATCCTGCTCGAACGTTTTGCAAAGGGCGGCGCCGACCAACTCACCATTCATGCCGAACTAACCGATCAAACTCGGGATTTAATTTGGCGCATCCGCAATCTCGAACGTAAAGTTGGCCTTGCCGTAAATCCACCCACACCACTAAGTGCAGCAGAACCCCATCTCGATAAAATCGACACGCTCCTGATCATGACCGTAAACCCGGGTTTTGGCGGCCAATCGTTCATGGAGGAATGTCTGCCTAAAATTCAACAGGCTTGGCAATGGCGCCAGGAACGGGGGCTTGGGTTTCGCATTGAGGTTGATGGTGGCATTGACGCCAAAACCGCCATTGAATGCTCCCGCATGGGAGCTGACACTTTTGTAAGCGGCACCAGCTTGTTCAGTAAACGCGACATGAAACGCGCCATCAAAAAGATGCGTGAAGGTGTTGAGCAAAACCGCAGGCGGCTATGAACTCCAATTGCCCAGTCAAATTCGGCACCGACGGCTGGCGCGCTGTCATTGGTTGAAGATTATACCTTTGAAAACATCCGCCTAGTCGCTCAGGCCACCGCAGATCATTTTGTGCGCAAACATACTCGCAGCACCCGCAAGCGCATGGTGGTGGGTTATGACCGGCGTTTCCTTTCCAACGAGTTCGCCCAAGTAACCGCCGAGGTGCTGGCTGCGAATGGGTATGAGGTCCTATTATCCGATCGCCCAGTGCCCACGCCAGCGGTCTCTTGGCATACGGCAAAACAAAAAGCGCGAGCCGGCATCATGATCACGGCCAGCCATAATCCTGCACGTTTTAACGGATTTAAAATTAAACTGCATCACGGCGGTCCGGCCGATCTGGAAACCTGCCGAGCCATCGAGCACAGGCTCTTAAAACGCCCCGTCAAACAGTTAACCACCACCGAGGCGAAAAGACGCAAACTGCTGCGCACAAGCAATTTATTGCCGAGGTATTTCACTGCACTCAAACGCCTGGTCGATTTTGATTTAATCCAAAAATCAAAACTTCATTTTGCTCATGAGGCACTTTTCGGGGTAGGGGCCGGTTGTTTCGATCAAATTCTTGAAGGCACAAAATGCACCGTCCGTACATTTAACGCCAACCATGACCCTAATTTTGGCGGACTCAACCCCGAACCCATCGAGCGCAATTACGTTAACAGCCAGCACGAACTCAAGCGCAAGCGAGCGGATTTCTGCTTGGTCACCGATGGCGATGCCGACCGCATTGGGGGCATGATGGGCGACGGTCAACTTCTGACGACGCATCAAATCATTTGCCTCTTGCTTCGGCATTTTATCAAAAATCATAAAGGACAGGGCAGGGCGGTGAAAGCTCTAACCACCACTTCCATGGTGGATGTGATGTGTCAGCGCCACGGGTTGTCCCTCACTGAAACAGGAGTCGGTTTCAAATATATTTGCGAGGAAATGCTTCAGGGCGATGTGCTGCTGGGCTTTGAGGAGAGCGGCGGCATCGGATTCCCCGGGCATGTACCAGAGCGGGATGGCATTCTGGCCGGGCTCATGATTCTTGAACTCCTCGCCACCGAAAGCAAACCCCTCACCAAACTCCTCACGGAATTAACTCAGGAATACGGCCATTTCGCCTATGGGCGCATCGACACACATTATCCACTAGAAAAACGGGCGCACCTCATGCAATTTGCAGCAGAATATCCCCCAAGCGATTTATTGGGTTCGCCAATTGATAAAATCCAAACCTTTGACGGGGTAAAATACACGGGGCGCTGCGGGAGTTGGCTTATGTTGCGGGGATCCGGCACAGAGCCTGTGCTCAGGATTTATGCGGAAGGCCCAACCCAACCCTGTGTGACACGCCTGCTTGATGTGGGGCAAGCCATCGCCGATCGCGCAAAACGATAGTATTTTCTTTTATCCAACCGTCACTCGGGTATTTTCTCCGGCTTTGTTTAAGCGAGCTAATGGATCCATCTAAGATCAGAAATTTTAGCATTATTGCACACATCGACCATGGTAAGACCACGTTGAGTGATCGCCTATTACAGGGCACCAACACCGTCAGCCAACGGGAGATGGAAGATCAACTGCTCGATTCGATGGATCTGGAGCGCGAGCGGGGAATCACAATCAAATCGCATCCGGTGACCATGCTCTACACAGCGCGGGATGGTGAGACTTACGAGCTCAATCTCATCGACACCCCGGGACACGTTGATTTTTCATATGAGGTTTCCCGCAGTCTTAGCGCTTGCGAAGGAGCCCTCCTGATTGTTGATGCCGCCCAAGGAGTTGAAGCGCAAACCGTCGCCAATGTGCATCTCGCCTTAAAACAAGGATTAGAAATTCTTCCGGTCATTAACAAGATCGATCTGCCGCACGCCGATGTGGATAGCGCTATTACTCAAATCGAGGAGATTCTCGCGATTCCTGGTGAAGAAGCCCTTCCGTGTAGCGCCAAAGAAGGCATCGGCATTGAGGAAATACTGGAAGCCATTGTGCAACGGGTGCCTCCACCTAAACCCACAGCCGAAGGAAAGCTGCAAGCTCTGGGCTATGACTCGGTGTATGACCCTTACAAGGGAGTGGTCATCCATGTGCGTGTGTTTGATGGTGAATTAAAACCGGGCATGCAAGTGCGCCTGCATCATTCCGAGAAAACCATCGAAGTGAAAGAGGTCGGCAGCTTCAATCCTAAGCCTTACTCACGCGAAAAATTGGGCCCAGGCGAAACCGGATATGTCACCGGCAATATTCGCGTGCCGCGCGATGTCAAGATGGGCGATACTCTATTGGAGACGCGCAATGCGGCTGAACCGTTGGACGGCTTTCAAGAAGTCCGACCGATGGTGTATAGCGGAATTTACCCGATCAACTCCGCTGATTACGAGCACCTGAAAAACAATCTTGCCAAACTCCAGCTCAATGATCCGGCATTTGTTTTCCAGCAGGAAAGTTCTATCGCGCTTGGTTTTGGTTTTCGCTGTGGATTTCTGGGCTTGCTACACTTGGAAATTATCCAGGAACGACTCCGGCGCGAGTATGACATGGATATTATCGCCACCTATCCAAACGTCATTTATCGAGTGATTCAAACCGATGGCAAAGAACTAGAGGTGGATAATCCTGTTCATATGCCTGATCCATCAATCATCGACTG
>WTHG01000381.1 GCA_011523245.1 Verrucomicrobiales bacterium
CCGTCGTTGTCGCGGAAACCTCCGCCACCACCACGATCACCACGATCTCGGCCTCGGCCACCGCCGCCACCGCCACCGCGGCCGCCGCGGCCGCCACCGCCGCCGCGATAACCACCACCGCCGCCGCCGCCGCGATGGCCGCCGCCGCCGCGCTCTTCACGAGGGCGTGCTTCGTTCACAGAAAGATTACGGCCCATAAACTCAAAGTCGTGAAACTTCTCGATCGCCGCCTTGGCTTCCTCATCAGAAGAAAACGTCACAAAACCGAAGCCTCGTGATCGACCGGTTTCCCGGTCCTGAAGAATGACCCCGTCGGTCACCGTTCCGCACTCTCCAAACAGTTCTTTCAGATCATCATCCGTGGCGTCCCAGCTCAGGCCGCCGACAAACACTTTATTTCCCATAACTTTATTTTTTCTGGTTGCGCTTCCCATTGCGGTTTTAGCGCTTCGCCGAAGCTGAGGCCATTATTGGTGAATGGCAAGGGGAAAAATACCTAACCGCTGGTGATCTTGGTGTACGCCTCACCCTCATTGATCGTAGGCGTCTCGGGCCGGCCCTTGTAACGGTACACCAAATCGAGGTTTTCGATGCCCAGTAAATGGAGGATGGTCGCGTGCAGATCATGTACGTGCAGGCGATCCTGAACCGCCCAAAGGCCCAGCTCATCGGTGGCGCCGATCACTTGACCGCCCTTTACGCCGCCGCCGGCCATCCACATGGTGAAGCCGGTCGGATTGTGGTCGCGGCCATCACCCTTCTCGCTCATGGGTGTGCGGCCGAATTCCCCGCCCCAAATCACCAGCGTATCATCCAGTAACCCACGTGCTTTGAGATCTTTCAACAGGCCGGCCGTGGGTAGATCGCTTTGGCGGCATTGGCGGCCGTGGTTGGCTTCCATCTTGGAGTGCGAATCCCATTTGCTGCCGGCTCCATGATAGATCTGCACAAACCGCACCCCGCGCTCCACCAACCGCCGCGCCATCAGGCAGCAACGGCCGAAGGGTTCCGTATCTTTGTTACCAAAACCGTACAGCTTCTTTGTGGCCTCCGTTTCCTTCGTGAGATCCACTGCCTCCGGCGCAGAGGCCTGCATGCGGTAGGCCAGCTCGTAGGCGCGGATGCGGGCCTCGAGTTCGCTCTGGCCTTCGCGCGATTTGAGGTGCTGCTTGTTCAGTTGACGCAACATCTCGAGCTGGCGCCGACGCATTTCCGGAGTCACCCCTTTGGGTAAATTCAAATGGCGAATGGGCGACATTCCGGGGTTGAGCTTTACGCCCTGGTGAGTTGCGGGCATGAACCCGGCCCCCCAATTGCGCGGGCCATTGGTGACTGTTCCCGTCGTGTCCGTCATCACCACAAATCCAGGCAGGTTGGCATTCTCCGTACCGAGCCCATAATTCACCCACGAGCCCAGGCTGGGGCGGCCGCCGAGCGGTTGGCCGGTGTTCATCTGGCACACGCCACCACTGTGGTTGATGCCGTTGGTCCAGCACGAACGAATCACCGCCAGATCATCCGCGCACTCGGCGGTATGCGGCAGCCAATCACTGATCCACAGGCCGCTTTGGCCGTGGCGTTTCCATTGGCGTTGGCTGGCTAGAATCGGCGATTCCGCCTCGCCCATGGCCGTGATCGGTCGCTTGAAACTGTCGGGCATGCGTTGGCCGGCCAGCTTTTGGATGAGAGGTTTGGGATCAAACAAATCCATGTGGCTCGGGCCGCCTTCCATGAAGAGAAAAATCACCCGCTTGGCCGTGGGCGCAAAGTGCGGCTGCTTGGCGGCCTGCGGATTGGTGCTGGCGAAGGCCTGATCCCGCGCCAGCATGCCGGTCAAGGCCAGCGCGCCAAAACCGGCTCCGCCGCGCAGTAGAAATTCGCGTCGTGAGGCTTCGCTCAATTCAGAGGGTCCAGAGGGCAGATCATGCATCTTTAAAAATTTCTTGGGGTTCGGTCGGCGACATCGGCGACAAGGCGATGCCGGCCAGTGACGCCCCGGCGAGGCAGTTTACGCCCAGCATCAGGATCAGCCGGAGTTGTTCGGGCGTGATGCCTTCCAGCTGGGTTCCCGCATAAATGGCCCCGCCAAAAAATGCCAGACCAACCACCTGCGAAAGGATCAGCGGACTGCCCAACGGTTGATCATCGGTCAGGCGCGGGGCGAGGATGGCAGCCACGGCAAATTGCAGGCACGCTGCCAGAATCACCAGCCAGGCGATCACTAGTTCAGCGGTTTCCAGGTTCATGGCGGGCACTCGCATGAGGCCGAGGGCGAGGAACATCACAATCACCGTGATCATCGAAATGCGTGTGCACTTCGCGGTGGTGGAAAGTTTCGCGCTCATGTTAATCGACATACAGGAATTGGTTGGCGTTGAACAGCACGTGACAATATTCCGCGAGCCGCGCGACAGCCGGTGGTGTGTGCGGTTTGCCCAGAGGGGCGAGGGCGTTGCCGTGGGGCGAGCTGTCGGTATGGAAATCGTCCTTCTTGAATTGATAAAACGCCAGGGTGTGCGGCAGCACAGTTTCGCCTTTGATGATCAATGATTTTTCATCCAGCGCCGTGCTGCTCAGGCGCACGTTGTCTACCAAACCATCCCAGCCGTGACGGCTGCCGCCAGTACGCCCGCCAATCACCAATGGCAGCTTGCTGCCGTAATGTTTGTTGCGGCGGAATTGTTTCTTCGCCACCTGCAGCTTGCCGTCGGTTGATGAGATATCTTTCAGGTAAAACGTGGCTGTCCCATCGCCTACCTCATCGAATTTCACACTTACGGCGGCGTAATAAAATTTGTTCAAATCAGGCCGCAGGTTGGAGGCGATTACTTCGTAGCCGTGGTCGCCGCGCTGCGGGATGCCAGTGAGTTGCAGGATCAGATTGCGCGGCTGATAGGCGCTCTTGGTGCTGGTGACGCCCAACGCCCAGCCGGGGGTGCGTTGTTGGCTGTCCCATTGGGAAACGATGGTGCGCACGGAGGCATCAGGATAAAGCGAATCCAGTCGGATGAAAGCCTCGGCAGTGAAATCGCCGGTGGGCATTTTGCCCGGCTTGGCGGCTTCCAGGGCACGCTGGCTGCCATCGGGTTGAATCCAGGCCGCTGGGCTTGGTGTGCGTTTACCGAACATGCCGGTTTTGGGCGGCTCTGGAACGGCCACCACCTCGCCGCCAAGGTTTAGGTAAGCGATGCCAGATGCCAGATGATCCACCGAAGGTTCGCGGCCAAAGGTCAACCGATGCGCAGCGAGCACCTGTGCCTTTGGGTTGTTTGGGTAGAGTTTGTGCAGGCGACGGGCAAAGGCGTTGGCGCGTTGACGGGCCCAGTCGCTATTGAGCAGTAGCAGCGATTGCGTGGCGGTGGTGGTGGTGGTGCGTTGTGGCATGTGGGAGATGCGGTCAGGCGCGTCGAATGCGGCCAGTACGGCGTCGGGTTTGTTGCGCATCACCTTCAAATACACTGAGCGCCGTACCGAGCCGGTGCCGTCTTCGCCCGCACCGCCGGTTTTCAAATTCAATTCACCGGATGCAGCCAGTAGGCTGTCACGCATTTGTTCGGCGTCCATGCGTTGTACGGTGGCGCGGGCAAACCAGGTGTTGGCCGGATCAGCCTGCTCGGCGGCGGGGTGGCTGGAGGCCTGCCGGTACGTGGCACTGGTGACAATCAGTCGGTGCAGTTTTTTAAGACTCCACCCTTCGGCGATCAGCTGGGTGGCGAGCCAGTCGAGTAGTTCGGGGTGTGTTGGCGGCGTTCCGAGCTGACCGAAGTCACTCGTGTTGGTGGCCAAACCATGACCGAAATGCTGTTGCCACAGACGATTCACCAGTACCCGCGCAGTAAACGGATTGTCGTTGCGCACGATCCAGTTAGCCAACGCCGTGCGGCGGCCGGTGGATTGCAGCGCGGCTGGCGGCGGTGTGATGACGGCGTCATTGGGGTCCAGCAGCGTGAGAAAGCCTGGCTCCACCACGATGTCTCTTTTCGGAATGCGCGTGATCGGAGCCACGGGGCCGGCGTCACTCACTACGAACTTTATC
>WTHG01000101.1 GCA_011523245.1 Verrucomicrobiales bacterium
ATATTATCACTGCACCTGGCAGCTTGATGATCAAACACAACAGGAATCGACCCCGCTCAGCATCATTGGCGTCACCGCCGCCGCCGAATTGGAGGCGTACGGCCCGGATGCCGCAGGGTTCCCCAGCTGCGAACCGCTTTACCCATCGGCCACTGTGCTCACTCAACTAGCCATGGAACGATCGGACCGTATACAGGGCTGTGAGATTGAGCCCATCTATCTGCGTCCTACGGAATTTACCAAGGCCCCGCCACCGCGCCAGTTGTGAATGACCTCCCCTTGCCCACGCGTCTGGCCTTGATGCATTTTTGCGCGTGAGCTTTCCTCACCGGTGCTGGGCTGAAGTGGACTTGGATGCGTTACGCAATAATCTCGCGTGGCTACGTCATCGCATTGGTTCGGGAAACCACATCCTCACCGTCGTCAAAGCCGACGCTTACGGCCACGGCCTCCGGCAAATAGCCGCCCTGCTGATGCAGTCTGGCACGGATATCTTTGGGGTGGCCAACCTTGATGAAGCCCGCGACATCCGTGCCGTTGGTCGCGGCTGGCCCATCTTGATGCTTGGAGCCTGTCTCCCCGAAGAAACGGAACGGGCCATCAAAGATAATGTTACCCCCACCCTCTCTTCTCTTGAAGAGGCCCGACGTTTCTCAAAGGCTGCTAAGAAATTAAATAAAACAGTCCGCGCCCAAATCAAGGTCGACACCGGGATGGGGCGATTGGGCGTTTCAGAAACGGATGCTCTGCAACTGTTCCACAAAGCAGCCAAGCTACCGAATCTCGAAATCAACGGCCTCTACACCCATTATGCTTCAGCCGAAGATAACCCAGCCTTTTCACGCCGCCAACGACAGGCGTTTAGTCGACTAGTCCAATCACTCAATCAGGCTCCCGAATACCTTCACGCCAACAACAGCGCTGCTCTGCTTCACGAGCCAAACAGCATCTACAACCTCGCTCGCCCCGGTCTGTTGGTGTACGGCGTGCTCCCCCCAGGACGCCGCCGCGCACCAGCTGTTCTGAAAAAAAACCTTCAACCTGCCCTTAGCTGGAAATGTCGCGTAAGCTTTTTGAAAACCGTTCCCAAAGGCACCCCATTGAGTTATGGCCAAAGCTTTACCGCCCACCGCAAAATGCGCGTGGCCACACTCACCGCTGGTTACGGCGATGGCTATCTCTCCAGCGGAAGCGGACAGGCGCGGGTATTAATCGGCAGTAAACGCTGCGCGGTGCTAGGACGGATCACCATGGATCAGATGTTGGTGGATGTGTCGCGCGTCCCCGGCGTCCAATGCGGGGATGAAGCGGTGCTGATTGGCTCACAAGGACGCCAAACCATTACGGCCAATCAACTCGCCGAATGGGCCGGGACAATTCCGTGGGAAACGCTCACCGCCATCACCCACCGCGTTCCCCGGCTCTACCGCGGAGGGCAGGCCGCTTGACCCCACTGCAACCTTGCCGTTTACTGCGCCCGTGGGAGATCCATCGATGAGTATCACACGCTTCGTGGGAACTGTGTTGAAAGGCGCGGCTATGGGAGCTGCAAACGTCATCCCGGGCGTGTCCGGAGGCACAATTGCACTGATTTGTGGCATTTATCAGGAACTAATCGATACCCTCAAGTCATTCGGCTGGGCACCGATCAAGCAGCTGACGCGGGGCCAGTTCAAAAAATGTTTCGAAGCGCTCAATGGCTCCTTCGTGTGTGCACTCGGCATTGGCCTGGCCGTCAGCATTATTACATTGGCAAAAATGCTGGAGGGCCTCCTCACCAATTATGAGATTTTAACGATGGCCTTCTTTTTCGGACTGATTTTGGCCTCAGTATTCATCGTCGTAAAACAGGTGCCGAAATGGAATCTGACCACCGGCATCGCCTTGCTCACCGGCATCGCCATTGCCGCAGCAGTGTTGCTGCTCGAGCCCCTTCAGCAAAACGCCAAACCCGGCTACCTCTTTCTCTGCGGTATCATCGCCATGTGCAGCATGATCCTTCCAGGCATTTCTGGTTCGTTTATCCTGATCCTTATGGGCAACTACGGCCTGGTCATTGGTGCCATTGGAAATATTCGTGATTTCAAAACCGCTTTACCTGTTCTGATTCCGTTTGGCTTAGGATGTGCCATCGGACTACTCGGCTTTGCTCGTGCTTTATCTTATGTACTAGGAAAATTTAAATCCGCCACACTGGCCGGCCTTACCGGGTTTGTGATCGGCTCACTCGCCGTCATCTGGCCGTGGAAAACCGAAATCACCAAAAAGTTCGAAGGCAAAGTCAAGGTCACTGGTTATGAATGGAATTATCCATCACCCGATCAGGCCCTCTTTCACGCTGTGTTACTCATGCTTGCAGGAGCCGGTTTAGTACTAATCCTCGACCGCATTGCCGGCTCAAAACCCGATACCTCAGAAGGCAAAACCACAAAATGAAAGCCGCCGTCCTTCATGGTCAAGAGGATGTCCGGATCGAAGATATCGATCCGCCTACCCTGCAACCGGGCGAAGTGCGTATCCAGATCGAAGCCGCCCTTACCTGCGGCACCGACCTTAAGGTGTACCGTCGTGGCTACCATGCCCGGATGATCACGCCGCCGGCTGTGTTCGGTCATGAATTTGCCGGCACGATAACCGAGCTCGCCAAGGATATTACAGATTGGAAAACCGGCGAACGGGTAGTCGCCGCCAACTCTGCACCCTGCGGGCAATGCCCCTATTGCGAACGCCATCAACCTAACTTGTGCGATGACCTTCTCTTTCTCAATGGCGCTTATGCCGAATCCATTGTCGTGCCAGCACGCATTGTTAAAAAAAATCTACTGCCTTTATCCACCGATACAACCTTTGCCAATGCCGCTCTCACCGAACCCTTGGCTTGTGTTGTGCAAGGCATTGACGATTGCCAACTCGAGTACGGTCAACGAATACTCATTATCGGCTCCGGCCCAATCGGGCTGATGTTCGCTACGCTCGCCCAACATGCCGGTTGCGAAGTCCATTTGGCCGGCCGCGGTAAAGACCGCTTACAAACAGCCGCGCAACTGGGGGTCAATAGCCATGAGGTCTATGGAGATGATGTTGTCGCAGCCACGAGCGCTAGTGGCCCATTTGACGTGGTGATTGAAGCCGTCGGCAAACCGTCCTGCTGGGAAGCCGCTGTGGAGCTCGTCCGCAAGGGCGGGACAGTCAATTTTTTCGGCGGCTGCCCCAAGGGCACTACAATCACATTAGAAACCGAGCGCCTCCACTACAGCAGCCTCAAACTTCTCGCCAGTTTTCATCATACCCCAACCACCATTCATAAGGCGCTGAAACACATCGAGGCCGGCCGCATTCGGTCTGAGGAATTTGTAACCGGTAATTGTTCTCTGGATGAACTGCCAAAGCTCTTTCAGAAAATGGCCCAAGGTAATCGGGCTGTGAAAACCCGGATCCAAACCCAAACCGACATCCCTTAACATGCCGCCGCAACTCATGAGCTTCATTGGCCTCGCTGCCTTTATCACCCTCGCATGGGGCCTTTCTGTGCGACGGCAGCAATTCCCCAGGCGCACGGTTCTTGCCGGGCTAAGCCTACAGGCACTCATTGCTTTGGTTATGATCCGCCCCACCGCTTTCAGTGACTGGATCTATGAGCAGGCCAACGCCGCGGCGGCCAACCTCATTTATTTCGCCAACCAAGGAACGCAATTAATCTTCGGCCCATTAGCAAAACGAGAGGCTTTGCAGCCGGTTTTCGGGAATAACGATGCCATGGTACTAGGCATTACCATTTGCGGGACCATCATCTTAGTCGCGGTCATCTCCAGCCTGCTGTACCACCTTGGATTCCTGCAACGAATTGTTCGAGTGATGGCCTGGCTGATGCAACGGGTGATGCGTACCAGCGGCAGCGAAAGCCTCTGCACTTCCGCCAATGTATTCATGGGCCAAACCGAGGCGCCGCTGGTCATCCAACCTTATCTCAAAGGCATGACCAAGAGCGAGCTGATGACCATGATGGTCG
>WTHG01000388.1 GCA_011523245.1 Verrucomicrobiales bacterium
GAAGGTGAAATGAATGTGGATTTGGAGGATGACATCATCCGCTGCATGCTCATCACGCGGGAAGGCAAAACCCACTGGCCGCCGGAGAACATTCCGCAACCGGACAAGCCCAAGCCCGGTAAGGCGGCAGCTGCTCCCGTGGTAGTGAATGAACCGGAAGATAGTGGCTTGGGCAAATACATCTTTGCCGCGGCAATTCTGGGCCTCACGCTGCTGGTAGGAGCCAAGGCTCCTAAAGAATTTATTGAGCACTACACCGTATTCGTGCTCGCGTGTGTTATTGGCTACAACGTGGTCTGGGGCGTGACCCATTCATTGCACACCCCGCTCATGGCGGTAACAAACGCGATTAGCGGCATCATCGTGCTCGGGGGTATTCTACTGGCACTTACCACCGTTTCCAAAGCAGTCCTTTGGCTGTCGTTGGTGGCCGTGTTGGTTGCCAGTATCAATATCTTCGGTGGGTTCCTCGTTACGCATCGCATGCTGAAAATGTTCCGTTCGGATAAGGACCGGAAAGGAGGCAAAGCATGACCGAGCAAATGGCACACATCGTTTACCTGATTGCCGGCGTGCTGTTCATCTTCAGTCTGGCTGGCTTGGCCAAGCAGGAAACGGCTCGGAGCGGCAACCTTTGCGGGATTATTGGCATGGCCATCGCCATTCTTGTGGCGATGGCAATGGCGAGTGGTTTGCATTCATTGGTCTATGCCGCGATAGCACTAGGTGCCGTGCTGGGGGCGATCGTCGCGTCCCGCGTGGCCATGGATAAGATGCCTGAGCTGGTTGCCATTTTGCACAGCTTCGTAGGATTAGCAGCGGTGTTGGTTGGCTTTGCCCAGTTTCTCAAGGGCGATAATTCCGAGGGAGTCGAGCATCTCATTCACCAGATCGAAACCTACGTGGCCATTGCCATTGGCGCGATCACCTTTACCGGTTCCATCATCGCTTGGGGTAAACTTTCCGCCACACTCAGCGGCAAGGCACTCACCCTGCCGGGGCGTAACCTGATCAACCTCGGCATGCTGGTCGCAATTGTTTATTGCGGTGTGAAGTTTTGTCAGGCTGATACTCAGGAGGACCAACTCCTTTGGCTGTATTGGAACACGGCCATTGCCTGTGTCTTGGGCGTGCACTTGATTGTGGCCATAGGCGGGGCGGACATGCCGGTGGTGGTTTCCATGCTAAATAGCTACTCCGGTTGGGCGGCAGCCTCGGCGGGCTTCATGTTGAGCAATAATTTGCTGATCATTACCGGAGCCCTAGTCGGCAGTAGTGGTGCCATTCTCAGCTACATCATGTGCCGGGGGATGAACCGCTCGTTTGCTAACGTGATTTTTGGCGGCATCGCTTCGACTGGGGGCGGTGGTAGCTCAGGCGAAAGCAAGGGGGTGGAGGATTGCCAGGTCGTACAAGCCACGCAGGTGGCTGATCTATTGCGGCAGGCTAAAAAGGTAGCGATTGTGCCGGGATACGGAATGGCGGTGGCGCGGGCTCAGCACGGCGTGAGTCGGTTGACCCAAAAGCTGCGCGATGAGGATACGGAAGTTTATTTTGGAATTCACGAAGTGGCCGGCCGTTTGCCGGGTCACATGAATGTGCTCCTCGCAGAGGCTGATGTGCCGTACGACATTGTGCTCGGACGCGAAGAGATCAATCCCGACTTGGCGGAGATGGATGTGGTGCTTGTAATTGGTGCCAACGACATCGTGAATCCGGATGCCCTGGAAAATCCGGAAAGCCCCATCGCCGGCATGCCACAAGTAGAGGTTTGGCAATCCAAGACCGTGGTGGTCTTCAAACGTGGCATGGCCACGGGCTACGCAGGCGTGGCCAATCCGCTCTTCTTTAAGGAAAACACCCGTATGTGCTTCGGCGACGCTTCCGACGTAGTCGAGGAAGTGCTCGGGGCTTTGGACTAAACTTTCTTCTGTGTTAACCGGCCTTCATTGACTTGCCAGCGTTGGAGGGTGCGGCCGAGTTCGCGGGGCCAATTTTCCTCGGTGCAGGTCATGAACACTTGTCCACGACCGGAGCCGCATTGTTCGAGGAGCGGAAGGAATCCTTGGCGGCGTTGCTCGTCCAGTTCGCCCATCACGTCGTCAATCAATAACACAGGCGGAACGCCGTGGATTTCGGTAAGATGTTCGGCTTGAGCGATTTTGAGAGCGATGGCGATGGTGCGTTTCTGGCCTTCACTGGCATATTCGGCGGCAGGACGATCATCTAGGAGCAGTGCCAATTCATCGCGATGTGGCCCAATTAGCGTGGCGCACTGTTTGCGTTCACGATCGCGAATGCGTTCGAGGTCGGCGGCAAAATCAGTTTTCACACTGGGCACATATTCCACGCTCAATTCTTCTCCTCCGGGAGCGATGCGTTGATGGGCGGCTTGAATGCGGGGCGCAAGCGCAGGTAAGAGGTCGTGCCGATGGCCGATGAGTTGGTTGCCCAATTGGATGACTTCAGCGGTGAAACTGTCGAGAGCGGCTTCATCAATCGGCTTGCGCTTGAGAAGCGCGTTGCGGGCACGCACGGCACGGGTGTAACGCTGGAGCAGGTGAAGGTAGCCGGGGACGGTTTGGGTGAGTAGGAAATCCAGAAAACGGCGGCGGCCCCGGCCGGCTCCTTTCACAAGTGCCAGGTCTTCCGTACAAAAGGCAACGGTCCGAAAGGTGCCGAGGTAATCAGTGAGGCGCTTGATGGGTTGTTGGTCGAGCGTGAGTCGGCGTTCGCGGGAGGACCAGTAGATACGGACATCATGCGTGCCGGTGCCGATGGCGCGACCGCCGACAAACCAACCGGGCTGGCCATGACGCACCATGGCCGAGCTGCCCACGCCACGAAAGGAGCGCAGGGTGGCCAGCAAATGCAATGCTTCGAGAATATTGGTTTTCCCTTGGGCATTGCGGCCGAGCAGGAGGTGGAAACCGGGTTCGAAGTCGGCATCCAGCCGGCTGTAGTTCCGGAAATCCCGCAATCGTAAATGCGCCAAATGCACGGCGGATGATGCAGCAGAGGATTAAGTGAGGCAAGGGGCGAGCGCAAAAAAGGCTGGCGGTTCACAATGAGCATTTGTTAGATAAGAAATATGGAATTCAATATTAGGCCATATCATCGGCGGGATTTGGAATCCTTGAAGGCGATCACGGTGGAAGGGTTCGAAGGGGTATCCTTGGATCATGCTACTGAACGGGTGCTGGAGGGGGAATTCGCAGGGCATGATTGGCGCTGGCGCAAGGCACGGCATGTGGATGAGGATGTCACGGTCTTCGAGAAGGGCGTGTTTGTGGCTGAGGCCAACGGGGCGGTGGCCGGTTATATATCCACCCGGATAGATAGGGATGCAGGAAAGGGGCGGATTCCAAATCTGGCCGTGGCCGCGTGGGCGCGTCGCGAGGGGATCGGCCGGGCATTACTGGATCACGCGCTGGCGTTTTTCCGAGAGGAGAAACTTGAGTACGCTACCATTGAAACGATGGCCAGCAATCCGCTGGGACAATCGCTTTATCCTTCCTGCGGTTTCAAGGAAGTGGCGCGCCAGATTCACTACGCGCAGCGGCTTTAATTATTTGATCCGCCGCATGCGGATGTTGCGGAGGACGCCGTAGGTTTGAAAGGTGGCGAAACCGAGCGGGGCGGAAAGTTCAATCTCGCCCACGCGCATATTCACAACCTTGTCCTTGATGGTCTCGTTGATGATTTGGGCTTCACCCGGAAAATAGATGGTGTCGCGCGCGGGGATGTTTTCATCCAGCTTCGGATTGATCGCGCGCAGGGCGGCTTCGGCTTGTTCGGCGGTCAGGGTTTGGCCGGCCTTGGCGGCGTCTTCCTGGTAGGATTTGACCACGCTGGCCACGGTGGCGTTCAGTGGGATGAGGTGTTCCTTCGGGGTCATCCAGACGCTCAGGTTATCGGGCGTGACGCGCAGGCGGAATTTGTACCAGTGATCCTTGTTGAATTTCAGATACACGGTGGTGTTATTCTCGGAAGCGTCCATGC